>JADZCV010000001.1 GCA_020851375.1 Nitrospirota bacterium
CGGTATCGTCTTTATATGAGGTGAAGATGATTGGCGCCTCAGCCGTGCCAAAGGCATTGAGACCGGCAGGGTAGTTCATTCCATTTGCGATCTGAAGGTACGTACCAGTCTGAAACTTCACAACCACCCCAGGCTCAATCGTCAGGGTGATGGGGGTGCTGGTATTTCCATAGAACTGGACTGAGGAAGTGACAACATACGGGCTGCCGGAAAGGGTCCATGTGGTGTCGGTGGAGATACGCCCACCGACTGTTTGTGAATAAACAATGTCGGGAATAATTAGAATCAGGCTCAGCAACAACCAGATGAAAGACACAATAAATGACTCCAGGGTGAACTAATAGCCATAATGCTTTATATGGCAGACGAAATATACTCCATACATATTATAATGTCAAGATAGTAAATGCGTCTCATTAACCAATTGACAACAAAATCTCATCATGATAACTTACACATCCTGTAAATAATATAACACCAAAGGAGACTTATGAACGCATCACATATTCATGTAGCACTGACCCATGTCCCGGTCATTGGCATTATCTTTAGCGGTGTTCTCTTGTTAATCGCCTTCCTTATGATGGACAAGAAATGGCAAGGCATCGCATTCTGGTTTATATTCTTTGTCGCACTTTCCACCATCCCTGTCTTTTTCTCAGGTGAACCGACGGAGGACATCATCGAGAAACTTGCCGGAGTCTCAAAGACCTTTATTGAGAAACATGAGGCGTTCGCAACTATTTCATTTGTCACCATGATAATACTTGGACTCCTGTCTATTATTGGCCTCATCATCTACAGAAACAAACCCATGTTCCCAGGATATTTTCAGGGGGGTATGCTGATATTCACCATAATCGTCATGTTCCTGTTTACATACACCGCTTATCTTGGCGGTCAAGTCCGTCATAGTGAAATCCGGTCAGACTTTAAGATCAGCGGGCCGGGTCAGGCAGGCGATGCTGCAAATCATATTGATCATGACGATGACTGACGCCTTCTAAAGAATATCAGGAAAAGAGCAGAGGCAATAATAGCAGTCGCTGTCCCGAACAGGAAGGTCGCCTGCGGGCCTTTTATATCCCATAATAGTCCGGCAAGGAAACTTGATGGAAGGGTAACCAATCCTGTGATGGTGTGATAGACGCCATAACCTGTACCTTTGGCATTATCAGGCAGGAGGGTCGCCACAAAGGCCCTCTGCTGTCCTTCACTTATACCCATAAAGATACCGTAAAGGAGGAAGAGTATCCATACAGTGGTCTGACTGCCGGCAAAGGCAAACCCAACGTATATCAAACCAAAGAGTATATAACTGCCCAGAATCATCCGTTTCTTTCCAAAGTAGTCAGCAGCAATGCCGGCAGGTAAGGACGATACGGAATAGACTGCGTTAAACAAGAGATAGAGGGTAGTAACATCCAGCAGGCTGCCCCCAACATCCTGAATCTTGAGTATGATGAATGCGTCACTGGAGTTACCCAATGTAAAGATGGATACGACAACAAGAAACTTTCTGAAATTGACATCAGTAAAACTGAGGCTTAGCAATTTCCTGTGACTTCCAGGATTTGACGGTTGTAACTTCTCTCTGACAAATGATATGATCAGGATAACTGCGGCCAATCCAGGCAGGATAGACAACCAGAATATAGTCCTGAAGGCAACTTCAGTTGTACCGTAATCCCGCATAAAAGCGTCTTCAGAATTGTAGTTAACACCGAAAAAGTATAGGACTACTAAAGCAATTGCCGGCCCCGCAATAGCGCCGAGGGTATCCATCATCCTGTGAAAACCAAAGGCCCGTCCGAGGCGAACTGATTCCGTAGACTCGGCTATTATTGCATCCCTTGGAGCTGTCCTGATCCCTTTGCCGATCCTGTCAATAAAACGGTAACCCAAAACACCAAACCATGATGTGGCTGCTGCAAGGATGGGGCGGGTAAAGGTTGATAATCCATAACCATACAGTATAAGGGGCTTTCTTTTTCTCATCCTGTCTGAAATATAACCGGAAACAACCTTAAGGAGGCTTGCCGTGCTTTCTGCAACACCTTCGACCAAACCAACGATAGTCTTATTTACTCCGAGGATATTGGTAAGGAAGAGTGGCATGAGCGGATATATCATCTCGCTCGACACATCCATGAAAAAACTCACCCAGCCGAGGGTAAATACATTGCGCTCAAAACCGAGGATTTTTTTGTTGTTATAATCCATCTGACCTCATATCCCTACCCTCTCCCTCAACTCCTCAAGATATTCCCACCGCCTGTAGGCGGATATGAGTTCTTCTTCAATTATTTCGAATCTTGCTTTGGCCTTGTTCATCTCAGCAGGGGTCCTTTTAAAATATTCCGCATCTGACATAAGCCTGAAAAGTTCTTCCCGTTCGCTTTCAAGCTGTTCGATTCTTTCCGGCAAAGAGACCAATTCCTTTTCTTCCTTAAAGGAGAGCTTCAGTTTGCGGGGTCTCTCTTTTTTTATGACCTGCTCTTCGGCATGTCCTTTGGCTGCTGGTTGTAATTCATTGACCGAAGGCCTTCGCTGCAATATCCAGTCATCATATCCGCCGGGGTATTCGGCTATAATCCCATCACCTTCCAAAACCATGGTGCTGGTAACCACATTATTAAGGAAGGCGCGGTCGTGGCTGACTAACAGGAGCGTTCCCGAATATTCAACCAAAAGTTCCTCCAGCAGCTCCAGTGTCTCGATATCCAGATCATTGGTCGGCTCATCCATGACAAGGACATTGGACGGCCTGGTAAAAAGCCTGGCCAGAAAAAGGCGGTTTCGCTCACCGCCTGAAAGGACCCTGGCCGATGTGCGGGCGCGCTCAGGGGAAAAGAGAAAATCCTGCAGGTATCCTATAATATGCCGGGACCTGCCGTTGATGGTAACCGTATCTCCCTTACCGCAGACATTTTCAATCACCGTCTTTTCTTCATCCAACTGTTCCCGCAACTGGTCGTAATAGGCAACCTCAAGATTTGTCCCCAGGCGCACCTTTCCCTGAGTGGGAGCCATCTTACCCAACAGTAACCGCAGGAGGGTGGTCTTACCCGCACCATTGGGGCCGATAACACCGATCTTATCTCCGCGCATAATCTGAGTTGAGAAATCTCTGATAATGCAGTTGTCGCCGTAACTGTATCCGAGATTGGAGACTTTTATAACGAGATGTCCGGAGATTTCGGACTCCTGAGCACGCATACTGACCTGGCCGATCGCCTTACGCTGGGATTTTTTCTCCTCGCGCATCCGTTCCAGCGCCCTGACTCTACCCTCGTTGCGGGTACGACGGGCCTTGACCCCCTTCCTGATCCATCTTTCTTCCTCAGTCAGGGCCTTGTCAAACTCCGCCTGCCTTACCGCTTCATTATCAAGGGCATTTTGCTTACGGATTAAAAAGGTTTCGTAATCACAGCTCCAGCTAAAAAGCCTTCCCCGGTCGAGTTCGATGATACGCGTGGCGATATTACGCATAAACATACGGTCGTGAGTTACAAGGAGCAGTGTCCCCGGGTAAGTCTTTAAAAATCCTTCCAGCCAGTTGATGGAATCCATATCAAGATGATTGGTCGGCTCATCGAGGAGGAGAATGCCAGGCTTTAGTACCAGCGCCTTTGCGAGGAGTGTCCGGCGCTTTTGACCTCCGGATAAATTGGTGAAATCGGATTCCGGGTCAAGCTTCATTTGGGCAATGACATATTCCACCTGATTGTTGATATCCCAGCCCCCGGTATGATCCAATTCCGTCTGCAGCCGCGCAAGCCTTCGCATGAGTTCAGGTGTGTGTTCAGTCAGCAACTGATGGCTGACATGATGATAATCCATGATAAGATTACCGCGATTGCCCAAACCAGAGGCCACTATATCAAAAACGCTTCCGGTCATATCTGCCGGAATCTCCTGCGGTAAATGCGTAATCTCAACTCCCTGCTGACGGATAATCTTTCCGCTGTCTACACCCATCTGTCCGGCTATCACCTTCATCAGCGTGGTTTTGCCGGTCCCGTTGCGCCCCAAAAGGGCCACGCGCTCCCCTGCTTCAAGATGAAGGGTTAACTCGTCAAACAAAGGAGGTCCGCCAAAGGTGACGGATATTTCATTGAGACTGATAAGTGCCATAGCTATTTAGTGATCCTGTGATTGTTAAGCCCGAATAAATTATATTCCTTTATGCAGTCAATTATCAAACATAGATTGTTATTCTCTTTAACAAATGGTATTATTTGCGAAAATTTGGGGATGGACAGAAAATGCCTGATTTAAAGAAGGAAATCTTAGAGGACTATCTCTCTGACCTCTATAAGGGTGATGCACGTATATCATCCATCAGTGAAATAGGGAAGGCAGAGACAGAAGAACTCAAGGGTTTTGGATACGGGGTGCCATACCTTATAAGATTTTCTGTAAACAATATGGAGAAGAGGATTGTACTTGCGACCATGTCTCCTAACTCATTCGGGCATGACCATTTTTCTGACCGGGCACAGAACCTGCTCTGGGACAACTCCTCATATAATCATCTGCCTAAACATGTCAGGTCTGTAGGCGTCGGGGCATTTACACCGGAAGGCAATATCATCTCTGCAGGTGAGGCTGAAGAGTTCTTTATTGTCACTGAATTTGCTGAGGGTAAAGGCTATAACAAGGACCTTGAAAGACTGCTTAACACGGGGAAGTTTGAATATACCGATGAAGCGAGGGCAAAGGCACTTGCGGAATATCTTGTTTCAATTCATAAAGTTAAGATGGATGCACCACATCTTTACACAAGGAGAATACGGGACCTCATTGGACATGGTGAGTGCATCATGGGGCTTATTGACAATTACAGGACAGGATATGAGTTCATCACTGAGGAACTACTTCAAAAGATAGAAGAGGGGTGTGTCAAATGGAGGTGGAAGATTAAGGGCATGGCCCACCGCCTCTGCCAGGTGCATGGCGACTTTCACCCCTGGAATATCCTCTTCAGGGAGGGGACAGACTACACGGTACTCGACAGGGCAAGGGGGGAGTGGGGGGAGCCTGCTGATGATGTTTCCACAATGGCCATTAACTACATATTCTTTTCAATTCAACAACATGGAAGGCTCGAAGGGGTGTTTGAGAGACTTTTCAATGTATTCTGGGAGACATATTTTGACAGATCGGGCGACAAGGAGATGCTCAGGGTCATACAGCCGTTTTTTATATGGCGCGGGCTGGTAATCGGAAGCCCGTTGTGGTATCCTACATTGCCTCTCGACAGGCGGAGGAAGGTATTTAACTTTATAGAAAACCTGCTTGCAGAGGATGAATTCAAGCCGGAAAGGGTTAACGAGTATCTGGGGTAGCGGAGATTTTCAGGTGAACCGTCATGAGCCCTTCGACTGTTCGGCACGCTCACAGCTCGGGGCTCACAAAGGTCGATGAAAACGTCATTCCCGCGTAAGCGGGAATCCAGACCGAGGCCTGGTTCTGGATTCCCACTCCCCGCTTAAATCCTGCGGAAACAGGTTCCGTGAGAATGACGGGTATATTGGACAATGTATCTAAAATATAATTCCTTGTGTCCTTTGTGTCTTTGTGGTAAGTAACGGGGGTTTTCAGATGAACGAAGGTTTTGCAATTTGGATTACAGGACTACCGGCTTCCGGGAAGACGGCTGTGGCAGAGGCAATTATTAGAAGGCTTGAGGAGTTGTATGAGCTTAAGGTAGAACACCTCGAATCTGATGCACTTCGTAAGATATTGACGCCTGAGCCAGAATATTCTGTGTCTGAAAGGGAATGGTTTTATGATGTACTAGTCTTTTTAGGGGGCATGCTGACAAAGAACGGGATCAACATCATTATTGACGCTACAGGCAACAGGAAGTCACACAGAGAAAAGGCGCGTAATTCTATGGGGAAATTTCTTGAGATTTATATTCGGTGCCCGCTTAAGACCTGTATGGAGAGAGACCCAAAAGGGATTTACAGGCTGGCACAGTCCGGCAAGACCACGACGGTACCAGGTATACAGGATATGTATGAAGAGCCGGATTCACCTGATTTAATAATTGACTCGGACAAGGTCTCTCCGGAATCCGGAGCAGAACATGTGATTGCCTTGCTCAAGGGAAAACATTGGGTGTGAACCATTAATATCAGTGTTTTCAAAGGAGCATTTTCAAATAAACCGTCATGAGCCAGGGCTCACAAAAGACAGATGAAAATCCCCCCTATCCCCCCTTTACTAAAGGGGGGATAGGGGGGATTTGAACGGAGATTTTCAGGTGAAGCAGGATGACAAATAATGACTGACATTTTTGTAGAACGTCTGAGCGGATTATCAGTGGGAGAGCGGATGGTAGAAATCGTGGAGCGTAAGGGGCTTGGCCACCCGGATAGTATCTGTGATGCCATTATGGAACAGGTCTCCCTGGCGCTCAGCGCGGAATATATGAACCGTTTTGGGACCATATTGCACCACAATATTGATAAGGGCCTCCTGGTAGCCGGAGAAGTCGAGAGAAAATTTGGCGGGGGACGGGTAACAGAACCGATGCGTCTCATATTTGGGGACAGGGCAACATTCAAGGCCGATGACAGCAGTATACCGGTTAATGATATTACGATCGCCACTGCAAAGCAGTGGTTTAGAGACAATCTAAGGTTCGTTGATCCGGACAACCATGTGAATTATCAGGTGGAGATCAGGCCTGCATCTGCTGAACTTCAGGACATATTCAACCGGGGCGGTGAGGTTTTTTCTGCAAATGATACATCTGCAGCAGTTGGCTATGCACCATTCACTGACACTGAGACAGTGGTGCTCGAAACTGAGACTTACCTTAATTCAAGTGCTTTTAAAGAGCTTTTCCCGGAAACCGGGGAGGATGTCAAGGTTATGGGATTCAGGCGCGGCAAGGGGCTTACACTTACCATAGCCATGCCCTTTCTCGACCGATATATAACCGATGAGCGTGTCTATTTTGATAAGAAGCGTTCTGCATCAGCAGCCATAGAAGATTTTGTCATGACAAAATGCAGTAATTTTGACAAGGCGGATATATTTGTTAATACCCTCGACAAAGAAGGCAGGGGACTTGGAGGGATGTATCTGAGCGTCCTTGGTACATCAGCAGAAGACGCTGACTCCGGTGAGGTGGGACGCGGCAACAGGGTAAATGGTATCATTGCCCTGAACAGGCCTGCTGCTGCCGAGGCAGCGGCAGGTAAGAATGCCGTAAGCCATGTCGGAAAGATATATAATATCCTGACTCACAGAATGGCGCATACAATTTATGAGAGCGTAGACGGAATAAAGGAGATCTATGTCTGGCTTGCAAGTCAGATAGGGAAACCTGTAAACGAGCCTGTACTGGCGTCTGCCCAGGTTTCACTGGAACACCGTGCATCACTATCAACTGTCTCGAAGAAGGTTACAGAAATAATTGAAAAGGAACTGTCGGAAATTGATCATTTCTGTAAGGAGCTGCTACAGGGGAAATATCCTGTCTGTTAACTAACCATTTGAACCTATTTTAAAATATGGAGGTAACTATCCGATGATGCCAGCTAAAAAGCAAGATGCCCTAAGGAAGATGCTTATAGAGAAGAAGCGGGAGATATGGAATGACGTCAAAGATAAGTTGTTTCAGCAGCTTGGTAAAGACTACAGGAGCGAGATAGATACAGTGCTGGATGAAGGTGACAAGGCATTAAGTGACCTTGCAGAAGAAACAGGACTCACCCTGGTTGATCTTAGAAAAGGTACTCTGGAAAAAATAGACCATGCACTGAAAAAGCTTGATGAAGGGACCTACGGTATTTGTGAGGACTGTGGGAACGAGATAAGCGAACAGAGATTAAAGGCCCTGCCATTTGCAGTCCATTGTGTCGAGTGCAAGCAGAGACGTGAAGAGTTGGAAGAGATCGAGAAGGAGCGGGAGAGGTTCGGCGCAACACCGTCGTCTGAACCCGGAGAAGAGGCAATATAAAATTACAGATTTTTCAGTTCATCAATACCAAAAATATTTATCTTGCTTAAGTCGCGGCCCGGGAAGAAGCTCGTGAGTTGGCGCAGAAGAATCTTCTTGGGCGCAAAGCTTGCAAGAAATACATGGATCTTCCCCATGGAGTGGTCGCGAATATCTTCCAGGAACTTAAGCTGGTGTTCCTTCTCTTTAATATAAAATTTTACTTTACATTCATAGCATTGACCTGCCTCTTTTTCGGGGTCCCAGGCACCAACATCTATCTTCTGCCCCTCATCCCTATGCCTGTCCCGTCTTGTATTCCAGTCATTGATCACGACATAGCAGTCCCTGCGGACGATATTATTCTCACTATATGAATAAACCTCCCTAATCCTGTGATACAGATAGACTTCAGGAAACAGACTGCGCTTTTTCCCAAGAATCGAGAGCCCCTCCTCAGTCTGGGAATAGCTTGAGTAAAGTGAGAAAAGGTGTTTAAAGAAGGTCATAAAAAGATCATCATTCTCCAGCATCTTCTTTTTTGCCCATATCTTCACCCTTTCAGGGAGGGTTGTAACACTGCTCAGGTCAATAAGGTCTTTTTCCTTAAAACAAAAGCATATTATGGAGGCATAGTTTGAGAAATCCTCTCCCCTCTTGGATATGAGGATTGAATTGATGGCAGTTACATCTTCATCAGATTCCAACTCTTTTAAGAATTTCTCACTTCGCTCATCTACGGGAAAGTCTACTTTCATTATTGAACTCTATATTTTCCATTGCGATCCTTGGCGAAAAAATAACAGGAGAAAAACCCATCTTGTCAGTTATATTGGCTATTATTGCGGATGAATGCGGCAGGCACTGATTTATTATAGAAAGGACATTCTTTTTTATCTTTATAAGGCTGGTAATCTCTGCAGGAGACATAGGCTCCAGAAGCGAAATATTTGCTCCCAGCATAATCTCGATCTTAAATGGTCCTTCATCCGGGTTAAAGGTAATCCTGTCTGTTATTGAAACTGAGAAATGGTCACTCTTACGCTTCGGTATGTTAATCTTATGTGAGACATTGCGCTTTAATTCCACCTGTCTTATGGCATCTTCACCCATTGCAGAAGACCTGCTCGCATTGATACTCTGCAAATAGCAGTCTATATCCATTATCTTGCCAATTATATCCATGGTCAGGGGTTCTAAACTGAGATTACACTCTGTTTCTATGCTTCTTTTATCCGGCGGTTAAGTCCAATCAAAGGCCTTCGGCGCTCAGCTATCCATGGTCTCAGGGAAATGGTTTTTCCGTTTTTAAACACTGCAGTAATTGAAGGTGAGTGCTGGTGTAAGTTAGTAACCCATTTATCAAGAACCAGAGGATTGACTTTTTTCCTTCTTGAGTGAAGCCGCCTCTTCTTTAATCCCAAATGGATTACATCCCTTTGATAATAATCCGGAATGGATTCAAGCCACAACTGATATTCAGGGTCATCCAGCTCTTTCATGTCATCCAGTGCAGTAGTTAAATAGTCACCTGAGTGTGCAAGTTTAACAAGGTCACTTAAATCTAATGTCTTTGTATGCTCAATTATGTCAATTAAATCAGGCAGGACATCCCGCTCAAGCATTGACCTGAATTTAGCTGATTTTTCAAGCTGTTTAGTAATCCCTGCAATCCTTTCCATGTCAGCAAGATCTAATGACGTGAGTCTTTCACTTATCCCTGCATCTCTGGCAACCATATCATTTATGTGCGACAAATATCTTATGGAAAAAAGACCTATAACTACCTTGGAAAGGAGCCTGCTCAACTGGCGCCCCACAGCAGGGCTAAGATGCCAGAGTGCAAAAAGCCGCTCATATGTCAGCTCTGACACATGATGTACAAACCGCTCATCCTGAATATTCCTGAGCAGAAGCTTAAATTCTTTCTCTTTCATGCCTGTCACTTTAACCAAACAGCACGCCAGTGTCAAGTAAAAACAGCTTTTTCCTTACTTCAGCACAGTTTTTAGACAGCCCTAATACGAAAAAACGCTGTGTTTGCCCATGAATGGTAATGGCCACTGCCGATCATGGTTGCCCTTATCTCTTCTCAATCCGTATATAATCCACCTCCATGTGCTGCCGGTGTTCTATTGAAGAATTGTCACAGAGGTTCAACATCTGCTGGGTAATATTAATACCATCCAGATATACTGGTTCTGAGATTCCACCCCAGGCGGCAAGCAATTCATATACGTTGATGGAATAGCCTGAACCAAGAGGAATAAAGACTGTAGGCCACATAAGGCTCTCATGTCCCTGGGCAGTCAAAACCACTGTGC
>JADZCV010000002.1 GCA_020851375.1 Nitrospirota bacterium
TTCCACAAACCACGGCTCCTGCAACCCGAGAACTTGTCTGTACAGGTCGGTATCTCGCATCGGTATCCCCTCCTTGGGGACCTATCATACAAGACTTACCGACCCACGACAATTCCGGAAGGACCATTTTTTCTATCTCAAGGTGGTTTCGCAGATAATTGCAGGTCATTTCGATGACGGACAGGTTGATTTCGGCAAATTATCCATTTTCATAAAATTCGGGGATATTATTCTGGGGATGAGGCGGCAGGTATTTCAGGACGCCATTGTCAACGGAAACCTTTTCAGGGCACAAATACTCCAGAAGGATGAATGTAACCACATTGGGCTGACCTCGTGGTGTTCCGACTATCTCTCCGGTCTTACAAGGGTTGATCTGACGCATGAGATGTTTGTCAGAGGAAATGATGAAGTCCTTGAGGTCAGTGATTTCGATATACAGGAGGACATAATAATGGTGCTCGATACGCTTCTCATGAGTAAAGGGAGGCAAAACATCCTCTTATATGGTTCGCAGGGAACAGGCAAGACATCTTTTGCGAGGAGTCTTGCAAATAAATACGGGAAGGAATTGTTTACAGTAAAGGCATCAGAAACAGACAAGCACAAAGACCGGCTGAGGTCAGTCTATGCTACTGTTAACCTTGCCGGCACAGACAATTCCATTGTCCTTGTGGATGAGGCGGATGAGATCATAAACTCCGCCAACTCTTACTACTTTGAGAGCAGGACCAATAAGAGCTGGATAAACCAATTCCTTGAATCCCACGGTAAAAAGGTCGTCTGGATAACAAACCGCTCGGACGAGATTGCTTCTTCCACCATGCGCCGATTCTCCTTCTCCATCGAATTCAAGAAACTCAGCAGGAATAACCGGCTAAAGGTCCTGAGATACGAGCTTAAAAAGAAGGGAATGGAGACCTGCTTTACGGATGCAGAACTTAATGAGCTATGCAGGGAATACAATGTAGATGCAGGAGGGATAGTAAATGCCATCAGTACCGTCAATACTGCAGGTGAGACAGATAAAGCCAGTACCATGAAGAAGATACGGGCAGTCCTTGGCAGTCATGAAAAGGCGACCGGAGGAAGACTTAGAGGCAACCGAAAAATACGCGGGTTTGAATCTTACACCCTTGATGGCCTGAACACATCCCATAATCTCAGGGACATTGTATCTTCACTCAAATCACGTGAATCAGGGACTGAGAACAGGAATTTCTCTGTTTCCCTACTCCTCTATGGGATGCCGGGTACAGGAAAATCAGAGTTTGTCTATTATCTTGGAAACTTGCTGGGGAAAGAGATTCTCTTGAAAAGGGGGAGCGATATCCACTCAAGGTATGTCGGGGAAACAGAAAAAAATATCGCGGAGGCTTTTGAAGAGGCAGGGGAGAGCGGCGACATCCTGTTCTTTGACGAGGCTGACACATTCCTCTTCCCGAGAAGCCAGGCCTACCGCTCCTGGGAGATATCATTCACCAATGAGATACTTACCCAGCTTGAGAGTTCACGCGGTGTAGTAGTCTTTGCTACAAATAATATGGATGGTCTCGACCATGCGGCCTTAAGGCGTTTCAGGTTCAAGATATACTTCAAACCACTGACGCCTGAAGGAAAACTGCATTTTTACAATAAACTGCTGAGCGGCTTGACTCAGGACAGGCATCTTGCCAGCCCGGAGTGCAGGACACTGATGAGGATAAAGAATCTGACCCCAGGTGACTTTGCCGTTGTCAGAGATCAGTTCTCATTCCTTATCTCATCTGAAATCTCTCACGGCAAGTTGATCGAGGCGCTGGCAAATGAAGTCAGATACAAGAATTATGTCGGGAAGGGGATAGGGTTTTAGCAGATACTGACAGGCTTATCAGCAAAGCCGTCCTTCAACCGCCGGACAATATCACCTGTAAAGTCCCTGTCAAGCCATTTGGTGATATCAAGGCGTTTGTATATATCCAGGGTCTTTGAGGTATAGTTCATCTGCCTTTTATTTGTCCAAATACAGGTTCAACTGTCTGCTTTCTCAGTTTGTATTTTCTACTCCCCTGTTTCGTCCTTAGTTTTCTTCTGATCCTGTCTATTACTGACAGACTGTATGGAATCCGCCCGCGGCAACATCTCTACTTTTTTTACAAAGTAGACCAGGTGGGCCTCCGGCAACCACTCCCTCAATGATGGCGGTATAAAAAACAATTGGTTCGGTTCATATGTGAGGTATGTTTTCATGTCGTCTATTATATAAATTTTGTTGTCTTAGGTGAAGTAATTATTACTCGGACAGGCGCCTAGCTGATAGACTCAAGATTCTTAAAAGGGTCAGGAAAATTATATCCATTGGGAATAAACTCAATCGACTCTCTGAATTTTTCACTTGCAGCGTCTATATCGCCAAGTTCAATTAGGCATACACCTATATTATTCATGACAATTGCATATGCTGGGTCAGATCTTAACATTTCGTGTGTTTTTTCTAATACATACGGAAGAATTATTGCGACTTTTTTTCCGTCAACAATTGCATCTCTGTAGCATTTTGCACGATCCTTGTGAACTTCTTCACTAACAAGGGAGACTATGCATTCTGCTGCTTTGTCATACCACTCAATTGCTTTACGAAAGCTACCAAGTTTACGATAGGTTAATCCTATACTGTTATATGCTAGAACTAGTCTGGGTTCCAATCTCAAGGCCTGTTCAAGCTTCTCTATCGCTAATTCGTAATTCTCGGTAAGCTGGAGTGCAATACCAAGAGCAAGAAATATTTGAGGATCAGCTGGATTAAGTGAAGCTGCCTCCGTTAAATAATTCACTGCTTCAGGAAATCTATTTGTGAACCTGTAGCATTGGCCAGTCATATAATATATCGACCAATCATCAGCATTCTTTTCTAATAACCACAAGAATATCTGTAAAGCTTCCTGGAATTTATTCTGCTTCATCAGCTCAATGGCAATATCTCGTTCGTCAGGCATATGTTTACTCCTCTGTTCGATTGCAAACTGACTTATAGTATCCTCACCATATAACCAAATCTGGGTTTATCAGGTTCTATATACAGCGACATAAATACCTTGTGCAAGTTGAAATTGAATTTGACTAATTTAAACCATGCTACAGAGCAATATATGAGCAAAGGCTAATGTTGATGTGTATATATACTGATATAGCGTCGCATGTCTGTATTCAATGAATTACCATCAGTCTAATTCTTGCAATTTTATTAAATACTTTCCAATGTTCCAGTCTAACTCTCGCCACCGTGAACTTACTGGATCAATATTTACTTCCAAGGATGCCTTTTCCCAATCTTCCTTCCTTGCTTGACTATCTATGTCTTTAATGGGAATTTCATATACAATGTCAGTAGCTGGATTAGTAAAACAGACCATCGCAGACTTAGAAGTATTTCTAAGTGTACTTAAAGAGTTTTCACTAAGTCTATACCAGAGATTTAATGTATCTGTCTTATTAAAATTCTGAAAATATACTAAAAAATGATCTGACTCGAACATGGTACGATAAGGTGATCGAGAGCGGAATTCCTCCTGATAGCGACGTTTCAAAAAAGCTGACATAAACTCATTGACTGTAGAGACCGACTTTCTTGAATATTTATTATCAACACTATAACTAGTACTTGTAAATGACTGTGAAGTATGATTATTGTTAAAAATAACACGCCTCAGTACAGTACTGGGTGTATCAGTGAAGGGTTCTGCTAATGATTTCAGATAGTTAAAAATGTCTTCGTCAATTTCAATTGTAATCATAATTTATCCTCCTATTGTAATTTTCATTTTTAATATTAAAATAGCACTTACATAAGTACTTGTCAAGTACTTCGGAGTCCTTTGCTGCTTAATATGGCATCAAATTAGCAATTGGCAGATAGTAAAGAAACATTATTTCAGTAGATGCCCACGCCTAAAACCGTGGCACTTTGCTGCGCTTAACGCACTTTCGGGCAATCGTAAATTCACCTATACCTTAAGGTGTAGAACTCTGCCATTCGGGTTTATTAGACTTTACAACTGCCTGCTGTCTGGGAATTTATTATAATTGAATTTTAGGCCACTATCTTAAAGTTATGGCTTGACCATACAACTTAAAGTCTGTATACTATTTAAAATGACAGGCAAGGAACTAATAAAGCTCCTGAAAGAAAATGGATGGGTGCTGGACCGGATTAAGGGGAGTCACCATATTATGGTAAAGGGAAATAAAACACTGTCTGTTCCTGTTCATAGAAGTCGGGATCTCCCGACAGGGACACTAAATAGTCTACTAAAGGAGGCTGGTTTGAAATGACAAATTTTGCATACCCTGCAATCATTAAATATGACAAGAAGGATAGGGTCTATACAGTAGAGTTCCCTGATCTTGCAGGGTGTGTTACCTTTGGAGAGACACTTCCAATAGCTAAAGAAAAGGCAATTGAAGCCCTCTCCGGATACTTAGCATCTATATTTGATCGTGGATTTAAAATCCCTGTTCCATCAAATATTAAGGGTAAAAACATATTTCCGATAACGCCGGAAACTACTGTCATGGTTCCCATCATCTTACGAAGCAGCCGGGAAGAATTACACTTAAATCAAATTGAGGCAGCAAAAAGGCTTGGTATCTCCTACCAGAGCTACCAGAAACTGGAAAATCCCAATAAGGCAAATCCGACCCTTAAGACTTTAGAAAAGGTGGCAAAGGCATTTGGGAAACATCTGGTTATGAAGCTTGTGAATGTGGCAGACCATGCAGCCTGATCGGCACCACTTCATTCTCAGGTATTCGGGGCCACCATTTTTGTTCTGCTTGGTCGGAGATACGGTCAATGATAACAACAGTTGTCTTTGACGCGGATCATTCCGGTTATTAGCAGACGCTCACATGTCTACACGCAAACCCGTTCTTCAACCTCCGGACAACATCATCTGTAAAACCCCTGTAAAGCCATTTGGTAATACCAAGGCGTTTGTATATATCCAGGGTCTTTGAGGTATAGTTCATCCGGTCAATTAGAATGCTGCCGGCATAGGGCATTATCTTATCGAGGAGCGCCTCGGGATTCATTGGAAGCACAGGGCCTATGAAGACATAGGTCTTAATCCCATTTTCGTGTAGTGTCTTGAGGGCTTTAATCCGTGCGGCAATTGTTGGCGCCTTTGGCTCAAAGGCCTTTCTTATCCTCTCATCATCTGTTGTGATGGTAATACCTACCTCGATATCTTCAAATCCCTTAATCAGGTCCATATCCCTAAGTACAAGGGGAGATTTTGTGAGGATATCTACAGGAAACTGGTGTTGCATAAGGATCTCGAGACACTTCCTCGTAATTTTATACCTGCCCTCAACAGGTTGATAGGCATCAGTAACCGAACTGATAATAATCCTCCCCTTCTTCCTGCTTTTAAGCTCTTTCTCGAGGACCTCCGGCGCATTGACCTTTATATCTACGAACTCTCCCCACGCCTCCGTATGGCCGCTATATCTTATCATGAATGTGGCATAGCAATATCTGCAGCTATGAGAGCAACCCACATAGGGATTAATGCAGTAATCCACTCCAGGTATACCTGTTTTGGTAAGGACTGATTTTACCCTTATCTCTTTGATAATCATCCTGCCTTTGATACCCCTTTTAAATAATTATAATATGCATAGAACAGCTATCGCAAATATCAGCCACGTGGAGTATATTACCAGATAAACCTTCATGCATCATCGGAGCACCAAGGGGGATAAAAACGTCATTCTCGCGTACGAGGGAATATCCATGGGTGAAAATATTATTTGACAGAAAGCCATGTTGATTGATATGGTTTATTTACTTATTTGTTACAGGAAACCTTCGATCCTGAGATAAACAATTCCGGATGAATCAATTCACAATAGAAGAATAGCGGATGTACTATGACGCTGCCACACAACAAGACAAAGATTGTCTGTACAATCGGCCCTGCTACAGAATCTCCTGAGGTGATGTGCCGTCTCATGACGGCGGGAATGAACATCGCCCGGCTTAATTTTTCCCACGGCAACTTCGATACGCATAAACAGGTTATTGATAACCTGAGGGCTGCATCAGCCAGGACGGGTAAACGTCTTACGATTATGGCAGACCTGCCAGGGCCAAAGATGCGCATCGGGAAACTTAATCCTGAGCCGGTTCATCTGGAGCCGGACGATACCTTCATCCTTACCACCGACGATATAACCGGCGACAGGACGCGTGTTTCTGTCTCATTCGCCGGACTTCCAAAGGCAGTGAAGACTGGTGATACCCTGTATCTGAACGATGGATATATTCAACTGGAAGTTAACCATGTTCGTGGTAACAACGTCACCTGCACGGTGAAAGCCGGCGGAGAACTCCGCTCGCGCAAGGGGTTGAATCTGCCGGGCATTAATCTGGGAATCGGCGCCTTTACAGGTCACGACCGTGAGTGTCTGAAATTTGCGCTTGAAAACGGAGTTGATGCGGTAAGCCAGTCGTTTGTTGAAAATGCCGGAGACATTCATGCAGTGAGAAAAGCTGCGCTGGATTTCGGATATCAGCCTTTCATCATTGCAAAAATCGAGAGATCAAATGCGCTTGTCAATATTGATGAAATTCTTGAGGCCGCTGACGGCATCATGATCGCCCGTGGTGACCTTGGGGTTGAAGTCCCCATTGAGAAGATTGCATTAGTCCAGAAGGACCTTATGAGACGGGCAAATATGAGGGCCAAGCCGGTTATCACTGCAACGCAGATGCTTGAATCCATGACTACGAACAAGCGCCCTACCCGGGCGGAAGCGACGGACGTCTCGAATGCCATTATCAATGGCACTGACTGTGTCATGCTTTCGGGTGAATCGGCGATGGGAAACTATCCGGTTGAATCCGTGATGATGCTCGCTAAAATCGCCGCCGCAGTAGAACCGGAGTGTCTTCAGATTCCAGCCAGAGAAATGTTCCGGGGGGTCGACCTCACCGGCAAAATCAAACCTGAACATCTGATTGCAGTCAGTGTAGAGGCAAGTCTTGACTTTGTGACTCCTGCAACCGTATTCGTGCCGACACGAACCGGTACGACTGCGCGGAGCATCGGCCGTTTCAGACTCCCGGTCTGGATCATCGCAGTGAGTTCTCAGGCGGAAACCTGCCAGAACCTTCAATTCTCATACGGAGTATTCCCTGTGCAGGAGGAGGACCATCCGGAGAACTGGAAACATTATGTGAAAGAATGGCTGCAACGCCATCCAATGCCGGGTGATATTGTTGTTCTGACGGAAGGGCCTTCAACGTAAGCGTTTAATTAACCCCATCTTCCCCTGATTTACCTGATATGACATGATGATCCTGGAGATAACAAAGGGGGGATCAATCATGTCGGAGAACAATAAAGAAGAGCAGTATGGTGAGAA
>JADZCV010000003.1 GCA_020851375.1 Nitrospirota bacterium
ATATATTTGCAGAGACAAACAGTCTTAAAGGCATCACAGCGAAACTTCTTTCTATTACCATCAGATAATAGTGAGCACGATCAAAGATAATAGTTTGAAAAGTCGTTACTCAGACAGGCTCCTAGTATTAAAACCTGGTCGAACATTAAAATCAATATTAAAATACTCCCAAATGGTATCTGTATGTCCTACATTAAAACCTTTGTACTTATCATGGTATATGCCATAATCGTAGATAGCATAATCGAAATCTGGTCCCCACACTATCTCCTCAGGCAGATAAGTAACAGAAGTTGCATCTACCTTTACGGCTATTAATAAGAGTAGTGTAACTGAGAAGATTAATAGGCTCAAAGTCTTTTTATGCATTGTAATCCCCCGGTTGTTAGGTTCCGTTATAAACATCATAAGCAGCAAAAATGGTGCCAGCACTGAATTCGATTTATAACTATTTGATATTACAAGATATTTGATAGCTGTTTGTCAGGCTGGCACCAACGCTGTTAAATTTATTGTCACTTTTTTAAGTGTTTTAAGGTAGAGCGCTGGCTAATTGACGTGTAATAAAAGAATTACCCCTAAAATATCAGAGAGTTACGTGAACAAAGTGACTGTCAAATATTTTGACATATCAAAGTAATACAGGTATTCTTCCCCTTATGTATGAAATAAGGGACAGCGACTATTTATTTCCCTACACAAGGCCTACCTCTGGGATTTGCTTTTAATGTCCGCCCCAGTAAGCCTTCGAGCTTTGTCACAAAGGCTTCATTTCCGCAAGGTCTGCCGGCTTTGGTACTCTCCCTAATTTTATCTATCAATTTCTTATCATCGTTACCCATAAGATAAGTTGCCCAGTCCATTATTTCCCGGTCCAAAAAACAATCATTTGATAAAACCGGATCGTGTCCTTTGTAAACACGCTTTTTTGCACTTGACCATTTATACTCATGAGATGCTTTTACTATACCCGCCCTCACTGGATTATTTTCCACGTGATACCGTCTGAAAACCCTGCTTTTTAAAAAAGTCCTGTTCTGTCAAAGAGCAAAAACTGAAAAATTCTTTTAGACGCCCTTTTTCCACGGTGATTCAAGACTTGCTTTTCTTTTTTATCCCTATTCTGCCCTTTTTACGCTCATCATGCCGGCGTCAGTGCAGGTTTCGGCTTTATCTTCTCAAACATGATCTTGATCCACCTCTTGATGTTCACCGCCGCTGCCGTGAAGTAGCATTGCAGGCCCATTTTTTCAAGCCTCTGTATAGTGCCCTTCGTAATCCGTGATATCGTATCAGTTCCGAGAGCTTTCCTTCTATCGGCGGCCTTAATCTCATATCTTCTTTGAACTGCCGGGTTTGGTTATATACCTCAGCCTCACGCAATTCTGTGTTCACTTTGCTGATACTGACCGTTCGCCTGCCTTCAGCGGCATTCGTGCATTTGCTTTGCACAGGACACTTGTTGCACTTGCTCATTGGGAAATGGAATATCGTTAGTTCCTTTTTGTATTCACGGGAGCTTTCCCTTGTCGTTACTCCCTGAGGACAGGTGACAGTCTGTCTTTTTTCATCATATTTGAACATGCTCTTCGGATAGACAGCCCGCGCCCACGGACTGCGTATCACGCAGAGCGGAGCGACCATCTCGCTACCGTGCTCTTTTATCTGCTTTCGGATCAACCCCTCCCCGTATGCCGTATCTCCGATTACTTTTATCGGAATAAGACCAGACTTCTTCTGCTCTGTGACAGCCTCAACCGCAGTCCTCCCGTCATGCCGATTGCCTGGCATGGCAACTATATTTGTAATGAAACGGCTCTCCACGGTTTCGGTGACATTTGCCTTATAGCCGATGAACTTCTTTGTCGCGGACTTGCGGCCGCACCTTGCGTCGAGATCGATTGGAGAGACCATCATGTCTTTGGGCTTTTCTTTATGAGGCTTCTCCTTCGGATCGCCATCCTCCCCTTTTTCGATGTTCTCCTGGAGGATGCGCCGGAGCATCTTCTTCTTTCTTCTTATATCCATGTCCCCGATGGCCCTCGTGTGCCGGAGGACGGTACGGGCATCACCTACGACCTCGACCAGTTTCCGCCTCTTCTTCTCAGGGTCCGGCCGACCCGGGCCTTCGCTGTTGACCGATTCCCTCGTGTATTCCTGCACGTCGATCTCGGTAGCGATCCTCTGATAAGCCTCCTTGTATCTGCCTTTTAAAGGCTTCAATATCTCGAAGATGCTCTTCTTTACAAGCTGCACCATCGTCGGCACAGCGATATTCGCAATAACGTGAGTGGCATCTATCCTCTGGATTTCGTTTTTCTCTATGAGCCTCTGCGCTACAAGATGAGATAGCAGCCGGTCGAATATCTCTTTCTCCCTTCCGTTCTCAAGGAGCCGCTTCCTGAAATCTCCCAGAGAGGAGTGATCAAACGGCCTCTCGTCAAGCCTTAAGCCGAGGGCGTATTTAATCTCGATATCGTACATGCAGGCCCGCTCCATCTCCCGGTCTGAGAGGTTCTTGTGGAACTGGAGGATGGTGGCCATTGCAAGCAGAGACGGGGATATCGGAGGCCGGCCGTTATCATTGCAGTACATTTCCTTGAAGTGATCATCTTTTATGAGAGGCCGAACAATCTCGCGGAATTTCCTGTAGAAACTATCAGGAGGAATCAGTTGTTCGCAGATATAATCCGTGTCGAAAAAGCTGCCTTGCCTGCCTCGAGATTTGAGCATTGACGGATTTTCCTCCTTTCACATTAATCCAAGCCTGATCAATTATAGTGCAATAGTAAAAGGAATGAAAGGACTAAGCGATCCGGAATTGGAAAATGTGCAAGATTTATTCTTCTATTTTTCGTCAGTGCTACTTTTGAACGAATATTCCGTTTCCTCCCATACTTCATCAGGAAATATATCAAGTGTAATTCTTCTGCGTTGAATGTTCTCATTATTAAATTCCAGAACCGCTTTGTATGGAGTGCTGGTTCCTCCTCTCCCTGCAATAATGAGCCTGAAACCTCGGTCCGTTTTTTCGAAAGAAGCTTGATAAGGATTCCCCAAATCACTGTAGGCAGACAGGGGAACGAACATCTTTTCGTTTCCAATTTGTATATTGATTGCGGCTATCACATTTTTGGGCATGATCACTTCACTCCGGCTTTCGAAGTCGCCACCCCACATAAATGCATGCGCGTATGGATATTGCGGCGTGAGTTTTACTGTTCGCATATCTATTTTAACAGCCGTGCCATCCCTTAATTGGCCACCCAATTGAACAACACCTTGAATGAACTCTGCACCGTTTACAAAAGTAGGCATAACGATTGCCAAAGTGGTGATGATCACATTGCTAAAAAATAAATGTTTCGTCATGGTACAACCCTCAATTCATTATCTCCACTACTGTTTATTTGATTTCTATTATTTCGAGGGGCGACGATGCACCCCTTTGAGGCACTTTGGTTATCTCGGCTGTTATCGCCATGAATCCGGAAGGCGTCCCTACTATAAGTAGTTGTTCCAGGTCTTGGATATAAATTAAGCGTGGCAGGTCCGAGAACTGGATGATTATATGCTGGACCAATATCATAAATACCTTGTGGTATCGGGCCAACGTAAGGAACGTTCTGCATCGCAGGGTTATTCAAGCCAGATCCATTGCCCGAATAAATACCATTGCTGCCAAGAGTGGTTCTATTTCCCGTTTGGTTATCTACATATGTTAACTGATGGATAGATTGAGAATACTCCCAATATAGTCCAAGAGGATCGATTCGATTTATGGGATTATTGCCGGTGTAAAGGTATAGATTGGTCTCCGTGAGGGGTTTTCCGACACTATCCACGTATCTGACGGATGCATAAACATGCTTCTCATCAAGGATACACGAAAAGAACCGGCCCTGCCATAAGTGTCCCTTTAGTTTTTTCTTTTTATTAAAATATTGAGAGTATCTCATGTGAAGTGTATTAAATGTCTTTGCAAATGAATTAAGCTCCATCGGTACAGCGACAAAATGTACATGATTTGCCATAAGACAATATGCCCATATCTTGAGAGAATATTTTCTTGAATAGTCATTTAACCATTCAAGGTAACGCAGATAATCTCCTTCCTCCTCAAAGACTTTCTGCTGATAATTACCTCTCTGAGTAATATGATGCGGATATTCTACTGCTACAGGACGTGGTATTCTTGGCATGTCACAACTCCTATACACAAATCTCAATAATATGAACTATGTGTTTTAACAAAAATATATACTAATTAAATAGTCGCTGTCCCTATTTAAGGACGCTGTCTGAGAATGATGATGAGGGCTGCTATGCTGAGGGCTGTTGCGCCTCCGTAGCATAAAAGGGGGAGGATGGCCTCGAGCCAGTGTATCCGCAGGTCTTCGAGAGTCATGCGGATTCTGTGCGCTGCGTGATACAGGGGGAAGCAAATAATTGCGAGGAAGTAGATCTTTACTATCGGGTGGCTTATGAGTGCAGCTACCCTGTCATAACCAAGCAGATCCTGCGGGAATACACCGGCAGGTATCAGGATTCCCTGGATGATGATGTGTGCAGGGAGGAGGAATGCGGCTATTGCGCCGCCGAGACCAAACAGCGACCACCAGAGCGGTTCAAGTGATTTGATTGCGTTGTTTAAGCCCATCGCCTTTTCCTCTCAGTATAATGCCAAAAAATATAAAATCACGATAGATACTACAGCCCATACTATATAATTTGCCACAGTAACCATACCCGGAGTCAGTGGCCTGGCGCCGAAGATACGTCCTGAGATCCTGAACCATGTGACCATGTGCAGAAGTACAAATGCCCCGATTACGACGTGAATCAGTATCATCCACCATGATTGGAATACAGAAAGCACTGCATTGTACTTCTCCGGCCCTTCTGATATTGCACAGAATTGGATAATCAGGAATATCGAGTATAGCGCAACAAAGACGCTGCTCAGCTCTCGCATCATGAAGATGAAGTAGGAACCCTTCTTCATCCACCATGTGCATGGGATGGGACGTCTGTATGTCCTGGTCGGCTCTGATATTGGATTTGTCTGTACCTTCATAATATGTCCATGTTCCTGAGCACTCGTCATTCCCGCGTAAGCGGGAATCCAGGACTATAGCCTGGTTCTGGATTCCTGCCGGAGTTTACCCCGTACTTGATACTGGGCAGGAATGACATTATCCTTACTTCTTTCCCTGTAACCTTGAAAAAAACCAGCCTACTGCTGAGTTTACCTTTGTCCTCTGGATCGCTGCCGAGGGATCAACGTGCTTTGGACACACCTCTGTGCAATCGCCTACCACCGGACACTTCCATACACCACTCTCTGCTGCCACGACCTTCCTTCTCTCGAGAATACCCTGATCCCTTGAGTCATTATTGTAGCGGTATGTCAGGGCAATTACGGCCGGACCAATAAAGTCAGGATGGAGCCCGTATGCCGGACAGGCAGCATAACAGAGGGTGCAATTGATGCAAAGGCTCTGCTGATAGTACTTATCCATCTCAGACGGCGTCTGGAGATACTCTTTGGATGTATCCTCGTCATCCTTTTCATTCTCTCTGATAATCCATGGCTTCACAGACTTCAATTTTTCCATGAAGTCTGTAAGGTCCACAACAAGGTCTCTTACAATGGGGAAGTTTGCAAGCGGCTCAAGTGTAATCTCATTCGGATAGAACTCACTCAGATACGTTGAGCATGTGAGCCTCGGCGTCCCGTTTACCATCATCCCGCAGCTCCCGCAGATTGCCATACGGCATGACCAGCGGTATGAAAGAGAACCATCAACCTCTGCCTTGATGTGGTTCAGGGCATCGAGGATGCTCCAGTCTTTCTGATACGGGATGGTAAAGCTCTGCTGCCTGTATTCAGTGTCCTTGTCAGGATCGTAGCGATAGATTGTCAGTTTAATTTGTTCTGCCATAATTAATTTTCACTGTCATTCCTGCCCGGTATCAAGTACGGGGCAAACTCCAGCAGGAATCCAGATACTTATCATTATATGGATTCCCGCTTTCGCGGGAATGACATCAAAATGCGACTAATATTTCCGCTCTTCCGGCGTCCACTTTGTAATTGTAACCGGTAATTTCTCCATCCTTGGGCCCTGCGGTGTCTGATATGCGAGCGAGTGATGGAGGAAATTATTGTCATCACGGTCTGGATAATCCTCCCTCGCATGTCCTCCACGGGACTCTTTTCTGTTGAGCGCCCCGAGCGCAACGACTTCTGCAACATCCAGCATATTATCAAGCTCCATGGCATTAACCAGTTCTGTATTAAATACCCTGCTCTGCTGTGTGAGACGTATATTATTAAAACGCTCTTTTAACTTACGGACAGCCTGCACCGCATCTTTGAGTTCCTCTTCTTTTCTGTATATACCAACCTTTTCATCCATTGTCTTACGCAAGTCAGACAATATGGCGCCTATACGCTCTTTTCCGCTATTTTTCTTTATATATCGCTTCTCAATCCTTTCCAACTCCTGCTTTGCCAGAGACTTTAATTTATCTGATGTGGAAGGCCTTGCCTTAGCAACATAATCTGCCGCCGACCTCCCTGCCCTTGCGCCAAAGACCATGATCTCAGCTAAGGAATTTGAACCAAGCCTGTTGCCGCCGTGGATGCTGACACAGCCCCCTTCGCCTGCAGCATAAAGACCGTCAATCTGGGTCTTGCCGTCCTTGTCTGTATGAACGCCGCCCATTGTGTAATGCATGGTGGGCCTGATTGCAATAGGCGCATGCACAGGGTCCATACCGGCAAAGTCTATGCAAAGCTCCCGCACCATAGGAAGTTTTTCCTCTATCTTGGCCTCACCAAGGTGTCTTAAATCAAGGTGTATGTAAGAACCATACGGCCCGTCAAATCCGCGGCCTGCCCTGATCTCCTGTATTATTGAACGGGAGACGATATCACGCGGGGCAAGCTCCATCTTCGTAGGCGCATATTTCTCCATGAACCGCTCGCCTTTGTTATTGAACAGATAACCGCCCTCGCCGCGTGCAGCCTCGGTAATCAGGATTCCTGTCTTGATCAGACCTGACGGATGGAACTGTATAAACTCCATGTCCTTTAGCGGGGTCCCGGCGCGGTATGCCATGGCCGCACCATCACCAGTCTTGATCCCGGCATTGCTCGAGAAGTAAAAGATCCTTCCAACACCGCCTGTACAAAGGATGATCGCCTTTGCAGTCAGGATGTGAAATTCTCCCTGCCTTATGTCATATGCCAGCAGTCCGCCAACCCTCCCGTCATCAACAAGTAAGGCAGAGGCAAACCACTCGTCGTATCTTTTTATTACATCATATTTAAGAGAGGTCTGAAACAGTGCGTGAAGGAGATGGAAGCCTGTCTTATCCGCAGCATGAAGTGTGCGCTTCCTGCTCATCCCGCCAAACCAGCGGACTGCGATACGGCCGTTATCCTCGCGGTTCCACGGACATCCCCAGCGCTCTACCTGGATAACCTCTTTTGTCGCATCACGTACAAATGCCTCAACAGCATCCTGGTCTGCAAGGTAGTCACTCCCCTTGATAGTGTCATATGCGTGAAGATCATAGGTGTCATCCTCTTTCAGTACCGCCGCACAACCGCCTTCTGCTGCAACGGTGTGGCTGCGCATGGGATAGACCTTGGAAACAACCGCTGTTTTTAAGGATGGATTAGACTTGGCAATTTCTATTGCGGCGCGCAGACCTGCGCCTCCGCCGCCAACTATCAGTATGTCATGTGTAAAGACTTCCATTATCCTTCTATGACCTTTACCTGTGCCTTGCGCTCTCTTGGCCCATCGAACTCACAGAAGAATATTGATTGCCATGTGCCAAGGGCCGGCTCGCCCTTATCAATCATTATATGTACCGAAGAGCCAACTATACTTGTCTTTATGTGAGCTGCAGAGTTGCCTTCAGCATGCATATAACCGCTCTCCAGCGGTATTAAATCATCAAGCTTATCAATAAAGTCCCTCATAACGTCCGGATCCGCCCCTTCATTTATTGTTATTCCAGCAGTAGTATGAGGAACGAATATGGTGCATATGCCTTCTCTTACGCCAAGGTCATTAATCACTCTTCTAACCTCATTGGTTATGTCAATTAGTTCTATCTGCTTTTTTGATTTTATCGCAAGAATTTTAATCATATATTTCTGACTGACAATTTGTCAAGAAATTTTTACAGACACATTTTGGGCCTTGATAAAAATAGGGATAAAAATAGGGACAGCGACTATTTAATTAAATAGTCGCTGTCCCTATTTTTATCCGCTACTTTTGCTTTATCCAGCGCAGGTTCGGCTTTTTTACTGCCATGGCCTCATCAAGACGCCTGACTATCTTCGTATGCGGGGCGCCCTTTACCAACTCAGGATTGTCTTCAGCCTCTTTCGCAATAGATATCATTGCATCACAAAATGAGTCGAGTGTCTCCCTCGGCTCAGTCTCAGTAGGCTCAATCATAATCGCCTCTTCAACGATAAGGGGGAAGTTTACAGTAGGAGGATGGAATCCGTAATCCTGAAGCCGCTTGGCCACGTCCCATGAGTGGACGCCCTTAGCCTTTTGATATTTTGCTGAAAAGACGCACTCGTGCATGCATGGGACATTGTTGGGTATATAGTAATAATCCTTCAGTCGCTTCTTGATATAGTTGGCATTAAGAACCGCATTTTCGCTGACCTCTTTCAGCCCTTTGGCGCCCATTCTTTTAATATAGGCATATGCCCTGACAAGTACTCCGAAGTTTCCATAGAAAGAGTGAACAGTCCCAACACTCTGCGGCCGGTTATAGTCCAGGTAATATCTGTCGCCATCCTTTTCCACTGTCGGTACAGGTATGAAGGGTGTCAGTTTCTCTGAAACACCGATCGGACCGGCGCCAGGGCCTCCGCCGCCATGTGGAGTAGAAAAGGTCTTGTGAAGGTTGAAGTGTACGACATCAAATCCCATATCACCCGGCCTAACAATTCCAAGCAAGGCATTAAGGTTAGCGCCATCCATATACATAAGGGCGCCGGCGTCATGGACCAGCCCTGATATTTCCGCAATATCCTTTTCAAAAAGGCCCAGAGTATTCGGATTCGTCAGCATCACTGCTGCAGTCTCTGTATCAAGGACCTTCTTCAACTCTTCGACATCAACAAGCCCTTCCTTACTCGATTTTATTACAACCGCCTCATAACCGACAAGGGCCGCACTCGCAGGGTTTGTCCCGTGGGCAGAATCAGGGATTATGACCTTGTGCCTTGGATTCCCGTGGGCCTCATGATAAGCCCTTATAACGAGCAGACCAGTTAGCTCACCATGAGCGCCGGCTACAGGTTGTAGAGAGACACTGTCAACACCGCCTATCTCTTTGAGCAATCCCTCCAACTCATACATCATCCTAAGAGCCCCCTGAGACAACTCCTCAGGCTGAAGCGGATGTGCATTAATAAGACCCGGTGTCTTCGCCGCCTCTTCATTCACCTTGGGATTATATTTCATTGTGCAGGAGCCGAGCGGGTAGAAGCCAAGGTCAACACCGTAGTTTAACCTTGAGAGATTTGTGAAATGACGAATCAACTCAATTTCACTCACTTCAGGCAAGCCAACCGGCGTATCCTTAATCAATTCTTTTGGAAGCAGACTCTGCAGTTCTGATTCACGCACATCCAGCGCAGGCAGGGAATATGCCCTGCGGCCCGGTGCGCCTTTTTTAAATATGAGTTGTTCTGACATCTTTCGTTTCCACCGTAAAATCACGATTCAAATCCCCCCTATCCCCCCTTTACTAAAGGGGGGAACTAAATTTCCCCCTTTGAAAAAGGGGGAGTAAGGGGGATTTTATTTTGCCAATACAGCAACTAATCTGTCTATCTCTTCGCGTGTCCGTTTCTCTGTTACCGCAAACAGGATGTGATTCTCCAGTTCAGGATAATAAACCCCCAGATCAAGCCCGCCCAGTATCTTTTCCGAAATTAATTTCTCCTGAATCTCCTTTGGCGATACAGGGGTCTTTACAACGAACTCCTTAAACACGTGTGATGTAAATGGCATTGAATATCCTTTAAGCCCGCCAATTCGCTGCCTTGCATATGCTGTCTTCTGAACACAAAGGTTCGCTGCATCCCTGAGACCCTGCTTTCCCATGGCCGCCATATAGACGGTCGCGGTAAGTGCAACAAGGGCCTCATTGGTGCAGATATTGGAAGTCGCCCTCTCCCTCTTTATATGCTGCTCCCTCGTCTGGAAGGTCAGGCAATAGCCGGTCTTGCCTTCTGAGTCTACTGTACCACCGACTATCCTCCCCGGCATCTTACGGACGTGCTCCATTCTGGTTGCAAAGAAACCGAGATAAGGTCCGCCAAAATTAAGAGGTATGCCAAGCGGCTGTCCCTCGCCGACCACTATGTCCGCACCAAGTTCGCCGGGGGATTTAAGCAAGCCAAGTGCTATAGGATCTGCCACAATAACGGCAAGCGCACCATGCCTGTGCGCAATTTCTATAATAGCCCTTATATCTTCGACACTGCCAAAGAAGTTCGGATATTGTATAACCACGACTGCCGTCTTATCTGAAATTGACTGTGAAAGCCTCTCAGGATCAGTGACCCCGTTATTCCACCCTATTGTCTTTACAGGCAGCTTGATCCCGAACAGATATGTGTCCAGCACCTTTCGATACCGGGGATTTACTGCAGATGAAACAACAATCTCATCCCTTTTGGTAATACGCGTAGCCATAAGCGCTGCCTCAGCCATTGCAGTGGCGCCGTCATACATGGATGCGTTGGACACCTCCATCCCTGTGAGCTCGCATATCATCGTCTGGTATTCATATATTGTCTGGAGTACACCCTGACTCATCTCAGCCTGATAAGGAGTATACGCAGTGTAGAACTCTGAACGTGAAACAATATGAGGGACTACACTTGGTATGAAGTGGTCATAGGCACCGCCTCCCAGAAAAGATGCATATTCCCCTGTGTGGGCATTCATCCCTCCGAGTACACCCACATAATTCAGCAATTCAAGCTCAGAAAGGGCGGAAGGTATGTTCAGATCCCTTTTGAGCCTTAAGTCATCAGGAATATAATTGAACAGTTCGGCGATTGAAGATACCCCGATAGTGTTGAGCATCTCCTTCTGATCATTTGCTGTATTTGGAATATATTCCATTAGTCCGATAAAACCACTGCAGGTTGTTCGACAAGCTCACTGCCGGCTATTTTCCCTTCACCTTTCTGTAAAATGGCAGCTCTGCTACTACAGAAACGGCAGCCTTGCCTCGTATATCTATAAGTATCTCTGTCCCTGGAGCCGAGTATTGAGGAAGGACAAACCCCATACCTATACCTTTCTTGAGTGTTGGGGAGAAATTGCCGCTGGTAACAACGCCAAGGGTCTTCCCATTGGAGTAAATCCTGCAGCCATGCCTTGGGACACCCTTCTGAAGGAGTTCAAAGCCGACAAGCTTCCTCTCCAAACCTTTATCACGCTTCCTTAGGATAGCCTCCCGGCCTGTGAAGTCTCCCTTGTCAAAGTCAACGGCCCTGTCAAGACTGGCCTCCAGAGGCGTCGTAGTATCATCCATATCATTACCATATAGTGGATAACCCATCTCAAGCCTCAGAGTGTCACGGCATCCAAGCCCTGCAGGTTTAATTCCGGATTCCTCACCCTTCTTCAATATGGCATCCCATATACCAGGTGCAATCATAGCAGGGAGAAATATCTCATAGCCCCTCTCCCCTGTAAATCCTGTCCTTGCTATGTATGCATCCATGCCTCCAAGTCGCCCTTCCACAAAATTCTTCAACCTGACAGGCGCCAGATCCACATCAGTCAGATCCTGCAGTATTTCTAATGATTTTGGGCCCTGAATTGCTATCTGTGCAATACTGTCACCCAAATCCACTATTGTTACATTTTGAACATTTTTTGCGTTTGCATTAATCCAGTTAAGACACTTATCCCTGTTAGCGGCATTGACACATACGATGAATGATGCCCTTTTGAGTTTATAAATTATCAGGTCATCTATTACGCCGCCATCATTGTTGCAAAACAGCGTATAACATGCCTGTCCTGCACGCAGGGTATCAATATCTGCTGTAGAAAGCCGCTGAAGGAAACCCTTTGCCCCCTGGCCGTCAACCTGGATCCGGCCCATGTGCGAGACATCAAACAGGCCGGCTGTCGTTCTGACAGCCTTGTGTTCCTCAAGCACCCCGGAGTATGAAACCGGCATCTCCCAACCCGCAAACTCAACAAACTGGGCATTCAGCGCCTTATGTGCTTCATATAATACAGTCCGTTTCATTAAATGGCATCCCCCTCAGGAGTTTTTTACTATAAACCAAGGGGGGATAAAATTCAAGTATATTGATTTTAGAGGTGATGCATAAAAGTTTGCGTTAAGAGCTCTTAAATCGTAAAAACGATTTTATAATCTGGTAAGCCGATACCGCCATCTGGGTGCAAAAGGAGACTGTCATCACACCGCCTGAGACGATAACTATATAGACGCCGTTCTGATACGTCCGCGCCAGATTCCATGACAGGATGTCACAGAACATGGCGACCAGCGGCGCGGTAATCACTATCCACTTGATCCATTTCAGCTCTCTCACCTCAATCCTGGCAAAGCAGGTAATAAACCCGGAGATAAAAAACAGGAACGTCATCCCGTTGAAATGGATATGGGAGACCCTGACTAATGTCTTTAATCCCATTCCCCTGTCAACCTTTGTGAGCGCCGCAACATCCTGATAGCCGGATAATTTGCGGAACGAATCCGGGCCGTGGCAGATAAGGCAGTTTCTTTCCATTATAGGCCTGATCCTGGCATCGTATGTGACCTCATCACTGCCGGAACGGATCCAGTCAATGATCGTTTTCTTCTCCGCGTCCGTGGCGAAGACGCTCATAGTCGTCTTTAACTTAGATTCCAAAACGCTGGAGTCCCTTTTACCATAATACCTCTCACGTATACTCTCTGCAGACAGGCCGAATATGCCTCCCTTGCCGGAATGGCTCTCCCAGATCTGCGCCAGATTAAAAACATAGGCGATACTCAAACAGACAACAGTCACCAGAAACAATAGCCTGAAGCTGACCGGCAGCCTGTCAAACTTCAGGAGATTACTGACTTCTTTCATCTGCTGTTTTCTGTCCACGCATTTCCTCCACGATAATGGTTGATGTTGTGCGACGCCTCAAAATAATCTTTTCCAATATACAATATCATTGTCCTGAAGTTGACGCAATCTTAAGCCCCACCACACCTGCGACGATGAGCGTAATGCAAATAATGCGCAACAACCCACGCGGCTCACCGAGGAACAGCATTCCGATAATAGCCGTGCCTGCAGCGCCGATCCCCGTCCACACGGCATAGCTTGTGCCAACAGGTATCTGTTTAAGCGCTGCCGACAGCAGGCAGAAACTGGCAATCATGGCGCATATGGTCGCCACGCTTGGCCAGAGTCTGGAAAAGCCTTCCGTGTATTTAAGACCAATGGCCCATCCGATTTCGAAAAGGCCGGCAATTACTATATATATCCAGGCCATGATTTCAATAGTGTAAGGGATAACGCTCAGCGACCGCACCGTATAATACGCCATCAGGACAGAAAATACAATTCCGGTAACTTGTTTTATGTTGACCTTATCAGAGATAGAACCTACAATTGAGTATTACGTAAGTGTTTTTTCAAGGGAAACGTCATGAGTCTCAGGCTCACCAGGGTTCATGAAAACGTCATTACCACTCCCCGCTTAAATCATGCGGGGACAGTTTTCGTGGAAAAGACGGGTATACGGGGATTTTCGGACGAACCATCATGAGCCTCAGGCTCACCAGGGTTCATGAAAACGTCATTCCCGCGTAAGCGGGAATCCAGACCGAGGCCTGGTTCTGGATTCCAACTCCCCGCTTAAATCCTGCGGGGACAGGTTCCGTGGGAATGACGGGTATACGTGGATTTTCGGATGAACATAATGAACTGGTTGCAAATATCTTTTACTATTGAAGTTGAGGACTTAAAACGGGCGGAGGATGCATTGTCGAGCGCAGGGGCCCTTGCAGTTACGCTTATGAGTCCGGGACACACAGAAGGGCTGCCCCCAGAGGGCCGTATAACAGGACTTTTTCCTTCGCAGACAGATATTTGTTCTACAAGCGCATTCCTGAGTTCCGAGCTCAGGATTGACCCCCTGCCCGACTTCCAGGCAGAATACCTTGAAGACCGCGACTGGACACGGGCATGGATAGACAACTTCCGTCCCATGCAGTTTGGCAAAAACATCTGGGTCTGCCCCCATGGCTTCGAGTTTCCAAATCCCTCTGCTGTAAACATTGTAATAGACCCAGGGCAGGCATTCGGGACCGGCACTCATCCTACCACTGCCCTTTGTCTCGAATGGATAGACAGGAACAATCTGCAGGATTTGGAGGTAGTTGACTATGGGTGCGGCTCCGGAATCCTCGCCATTGCCGCAGGAAAGGTTGGAGCGAGGCATGTGTGGGCAACTGATAATGACCCAGATGCACTAAGGATAGCTGATGAGAACATCCGGAAGAACTGCGTGGAGTCTTGCGTGACAGTGCTGCCTCCTGAGGCCATGAAGCCCTGCAAGGCGGATGTCATCATAGCAAATATCCTCCTCAAACCCCTCATATCACTTGCACCCAAATTTGCAGATATTTTACCTCCGGGAGGCACAGTCGTGCTCTCGGGCCTGCTTGAAGAACAGGTTGACGACATCGTCAAGACATACAGCAAATGGTTCGACTTGAAGCGCCCTGTTATAAAGAATAACTGGGCACTGGTAGAGGGGATACGTGTCTCATAACCCTGATCCTGCACAGCTACTCGTTGAGTTTCTACCCCTTCTGCAAAAAGGCAGGGCCCTCGATGTGGCAATGGGAAAGGGCCGGAATGCACTCTTTCTTGCATCACATGGCTTCAAAGTGACCGGACTTGAAAAGGATAAGGAATCAATTGATGTGTGCAGGGCAAGTGCCAGGGATACCGGGCTCAATATTGAAATCCGGGAGACAGACCTGGAAGATATGGCATCATACAAAATAGAGAACTCTTCATATGACCTCGTCATCTGCTTCTGCTACATGCAACGGAACCTTATCCCTTTGATGAAAGAGGCGCTGAAGCCTGGCGGCATCATCATATACGAAACGTTCCTGATAGATGAACACCTGACAACCGGCCATCCAAAACGTCGCGAATTCTGCTTTGAGCACAATGAACTTCTACACAACTTCCGGGATTTCCGCATCATGTACTACAGGGAGGGACAGGACGCCAATGGGACATACAAGGCAAGCCTTGTGGCACAGAAGAATTAGTGTCGCCTTCTCTTCTTATCCCATAAAACCATGACATCATAATCAGCAATCAAGCGGTCATTGGTGATTATAGACATCTTTTCTATCCATGCCTGTGCCACGAGCATGCGGTCAAAAGGGTCTCTGTTATGATCCGGCAGGCTGTAGGTATGGAGTGCATGAACTAATTGTATCGGAAGGCCGGCTATATTATTGGCAACCATCTGGTCCGGAATAAACTTTTCAGGCTTATCAGGAAGTTTCAACCTGCGCAGTTTTGTCTTAATCGCTATTTCCCAGCAACTGGCAGAACTTGAAATACCTCATTCGATTCGTCTGCTATAATTTCACGTACAGGGGGGATTAACCTTTCATCATCCATAACCCACCACAAAAAAATGTGGGTATCCAGCAAAGCCTTCACTTATCAAATTCCTTCAAAAGTCCTTCAGGCAGTGGTTTCAGGAAGTTCCGGGACATTACAACCTTGCCCTTTGCACTCCCTGGCTTTCTTTTGGCTGACAGAGCGAAAACAGGACTTATACGGGCAATGGGTTTACCCGCTTTGGCAATCAATATATCCTCGCCGCTCTCGACGCGCTTCAAAATTGCAGACAGGTGTGTTTTTGCATCATGTATGTTTATCATATGCATAGGATGAACCTCCTGACATGTAGTTAGTCAAGTTATGCTGTTTTCGTATCTTTCCTAGCGTTATTGAATACCTCAACTGCCCCTTCCACTGTGCCATTCTCATGAATAATGTGGCGTAATGCCCTTATCATCGGCACCGGGTGCGGGCTCTGCCAGATGTTTCTGCCGAGATTTATGCCGATGGCGCCTCGTTGCATGCCGTCGTGCACAAACTCAAACACCTCTTTCTCTGTGTCCACCTTCGGCCCCCCGGCGATAACTACAGGAACAGGACATCCGTTTACTACCTTATCAAAATCCTCGCACCAGTAGGTCTTAACGACCTTTGCGCCGAGTTCTGCGGCAATCCTGCAGCAGAGGCCGAGGTAGCGGGCATCGCGCTTTTCAAGCTCCCTTCCGACTGCCGTCACTGCCATTACAGGGATGCCGTACTCCTCCGCATCATTCACAAGCTGTCCGAGATTTAGCAGTGTCTGGCGCTCGTACTCGCTCCCGATAAATACCGACATACCTACTGCCGCAGCATTGAGGCGCACGGCCTCTTTTATAGAAGTGGTTATGCCCTCATTCGCCAGGTCCTTTCCTACCATGCTCGTACCGCCTGACACCCTTAATATAACCGGGATGGAATTGCCAGGCTCCACACATGAGCGCAGCACGCCCCTTGTCACAAACAGGGCGTCGCTGTATGGGAGAAGCGGCTTAATGGTCTCACCCGGTTTTTCCAGCTTCGATGTCGGCCCCTGAAAATATCCATGATCAATCGGCATAAACATGCATTTGCCATCCGGTTTTATAATCTGCGCCAAACGGTTCTTCATCCCCCAGTCCATCGTAAATCCTCCTTTTTATTTCTGCGGTTCTATAATTACCTTGATTGAATCTTTGCCATCCATGACATGCGCAAAACCCTTTACCGTATCTCCAAGGGCGAATCTGTGTGTTATCATGTCACGGACGTTAACGCGTTTGCTCCTTATCAGTTCAAGCGCAGTGATATGATCGGCACGGTCTCCGGCATATGAACTCATTAAGGACACCTCATTCCTGAACAGGAAGTCATTAAACGATATTGGTATTGTAACACCCTTATCAGTAGCTGCAAAGAATAATACCCTGCCGCCGCGTTCTGCTGACTGAAGCCCCTGTTCTATTGCAGACTTTGCACCAGTGCAAATAATTACGACATCCGCAAGCCTGCCGTCATTGATATCCCTGAGATATTCAGGGGAAAAATCCCTTGCATCTACTGCATGATTAGCACCAAAGCCTCTTGCAGATTCAAGTCTGAACTCTGATATGTCTGTTGCAATGATCCTCCCTGCACCAAGCGCCCTTGCAAGGTTGATATGGAGTATTCCCGATATACCACTGCCTACTACCAGAATACTATTTCCGGGATGTATACCCAGAAGCCTCTGACCACGCAGGACACAGGCAAGCGGCTCAACAAAGCTCCCCTCTTCAAAAGAGACCTCGTCCGGAAGGAGATATATCCCGCGGTCAACATTAATGGCCGGCAAAAGGACATATTCGGAAAAGCCACCGGGATAAAACTTTGTTTTGCGAAGCGTCTCACAAACGGTTGTATGACCATTCAGACAGTAATGACAGGTATTGCATGGCACATGGTGGGACGCGGCAATCCTGGCGCCAGCCTTGTATTGTGTAACCCCATCGCCAACCGCAGCGATCTCACCTGCAACCTCATGACCAAGTACAAGCGGCGCCTTATGAATCCGGTACCACTCCATGATGTCACTGCCGCAGACCCCGCTCGACATGATCTTCATCAGCACTTCACCTGGACCTACCTGCGGCACAGGAACTTCTTCAACCCGGATATCCCGGTTGTTGTAATACATTGCCACGCGCATAGATGGAAAACATTATCATATGCCGGTCAAAAAATCCATCCCCTGAGGTAACAGTAAATGAAGAACCCTGCAGCAAGCTGCAGGATATCCAGGCAACTTCAACGTCATTCCTGCGAAAGCAGGAATCCAGAACTACACATGATTCTGGATTCCCACTTTCGTGGGAATGACGGGAGGAAACACTGTAGCAAGCTACGATGAGATAGAAGTTATCAGAAGCGTGAGATTTACAAAATATGTTCTATCTCTATATCCCCCCAAATAGACTTGAGGCGCTCGGCGACAAGGCGACGGTGACAATGATGAGGCTTATCTTCACTGCATAAAAGGCACGCATTATCAAATAATTCCCGGGAAAGTTTATTCTCAACCGCCCTTTTTATCATCAGTTCAACAAACTTCTTTTCGTATATCGCCCAGTCACCTTTATTTTTTTGTACTCATCCAGGATATCCTGTGTAGGAGCAAGATCAGGCACATGGGTATATTCTATGGCACAGATGGTTTTCAGAAAATAGCTCAAATCATCCTTTTTAGCAAATCCCGCTAATTGAGAAACAATGTTAAGACGTATATCTATTACGCGTTTCACACCCGCATTACATAATTTCTTAAAGAAATTCTCCGCAGATTTTCTTGTAAACCCTATGGTAAATAATTGCATTAACCTCTGCCTGCGCCTGCTTTATGTCCAATATCTCCTGTATTCTTGTTATCTTTCTCATAAGAACTTCTCATATATACAATCTTTTCACCCTGAAAATCATATGCCTGCTCAATAAGATCTTTATCGCTTCTGAATAAATCATGTTGGGGAAGCTTTGACATCTCCAAAAGTCTATGTTCAAAGTCAACATTATTTTCTATCTTGCCATCTCCAAGAATATATTTGATTTCGATGTCTTTAGAGCGCAGATTTCTACAGATTATAATTGTCCTATGGCACACAATAGGATCCTTTTCTGCACACATCATGGCAACAAGGTAATTCTTAAGACCCTCAACGAGCCGGTTAATCCCTTGATAAAACTTGGGTTCCTGGGCAAGACAACTATTTGGTGTCTCCTTATTTATTACTACATTTAAGTCACACAATAATAGTCCAATTTAGTAGTGATACCTGCACGATAGTATCCGGATCTTTTCATCCAATACCTGATAGACAAGGCGGTGTTCCTCATCTATGCGCCTTGACCAGCAACCGGATAGCTGATGCTTGAGTTTTTCAGGTTTTCCTATGCCCTGAATAGGAAAGACATGAAATAACCAGCAGCCTTACCTCCCCACCAGGACTACTGTGCTCCTCGGATTAATGGGGTAATAACCGGATGGATTGAACAGTATCTCTTTGCCGACATCAGCAAAGTCTTCACCGCTCTCAAGGCTCGTGTCAATCACCCTGTACCATTTCATTCCCTCCTCAATCTCCGGGATTTTAATATCCTGCGTATTGAAATCAGCATTCAGGATAATGAAGAGCTGATAGTTTCCCAGTCGCGATTTTACCTCACCACCGTCAAGCCTGTAGCATAATGTACGGAGATCAGGGTCATCCCATGACGGTTTACCGCCATCTTTTCCAAACCACGTAATATCGGGGATGTTATTGGCATTGAGGTCCCTGCCGAGCAAAAACTTCCGCCTCTGAAGGATGGTATATTTTTTTGTAAAGGCAACGGCCTTTTTAAAAAATTCAAGTATGCCGGCATTCTTCTTTGTCTCCTCCCAGTCAAACCAGCTTATCTCATTATCCTGACAGTATGCATTATTATTCCCGTGTTGTGTCCTCATGAACTCATCCCCGCCGAGTACCATTGGCACGCCGGATGAGAAGAGCAGGCAACAGATATAATTCTTTACAAGCTGCTTCCTGAGCCTGATAATGCCTTCATCGGCACTCTCCCCCTCAGCACCGCAATTCCATGAATTGTTGTCGTTAGATCCGTCGTTATTATTCTCAAGGTTCTCCTCATTATGTTTGAAATTATAGGTCACAAGGTCATTCAGGGTGAAACCGTCATGGCATGTAATAAAATTTACACTGTTGTACGGAGACCTCCCGTCATCTCCATAAAGGTCTGCCGAACCTGTTAATCTGTAACCCAGTTCCCTTACCTGACCCGCATCCCCCTTCCCAAACTTTCTCATCGTATCCCTGAACCTGCCGTTCCATTCAGACCAGTCAACAGGGAAGTTTCCAACCTGATATGTCCCCAAATCCCATGGCTCTGCTATCAGCTTTATCCTGTTCAGAACCGGGTCCTGGGATATGGCATCAAAGAATGAGGCCGAACTCTGAAACATGCCCCCCTCCCTTCCCAGGACCGAGGCAAGGTCAAACCTGAAACCATCCACATGCATCACCTCAACCCAGTAACGCAGTGAGTCCATCACTAACCGTATCACGTGGGTGTTTGAAAGGTTAAGGCTGTTGCCGCAGCCCGTGTAATTCATGTAATAACGATAGGGGTCTGAAGGGCCGCCGGTAAGGCAGTAATACGTGGGGTTATCAATCCCTTTGAAGCATACTGTGGGGCCGAACTCATTCCCCTCGCTTGTATGGTTATAAACCACATCCATGATTACTTCAATCCCTGCTGCATGAAGTTCCCGCACCATGGTCTTGAACTCATTAACCTGACAGCCGGGGAAACTTCCTGTACTGTAGGATGACTCAGGCGCAAAAAAGCCTATTGTGTTATATCCCCAGTAGTTGGTCAGCCCCTTGTTTGTAAGAAAATCATCAATATAAAATTCCTGCAACGGCAAAAACTCTACTGCATTTATCCCGAGTTCCTTTAGATAAGGTATCTTCTCAATAAAACCCATATAAGTGCCAGGCTCTTTTACACCGGATGATTTATGCGCAGTAAAACCCTTAAGATGAACCTCATAAATGATCATCCTTTCAAAAGGGATATCAAGCCGCATATCGCCTTTCCAGTCAAATCTGTCATCTGTTACAATAGACTTCGGGACAATGCCGGTGTTGTCACGGCTGTCAAGGGATAAGTCTCTTTCATTCGAATCAGGGTTGTATGCCAGGAGGAGGTTATCTTTATTGATGAACTTGCCGGTTAATGCTTTAGAGTACGGGTCTATCAGGAGTTTATTCTCATTGAACCTCATCCCATGGCGCGGGTCAAAGTAGCCCCTGATCTTGTATCCATAAAGCTGACCTGGCTTGATACCATGAACAAATGCATGCCAGATGTACCTTGTCCTGTTCTCAAGCCTGATTATATCCGTAGGGTCCCCAGCCGGGGTATCAAAGAGGAGTAGAAAAACCTCAGATGCATGCTGTGAGTATATAGCAAAATTTACACCGCCTATTGCAGGGGTAGCGCCGAGTGGGTAGTACCTCCCTGCAGAGACCTTTTTATCAGTCCTGTGCACAAGTTCGTATGCCATAATAAGCCCTTCTGTTAACCTGCTTATTAATATAGAATCTTCGAACCCGCTATGCAGTAAGTCTTGCCTGCAGCTTAATCTCAGTACCAGTCAGTGCCCTGGATACAGGACAGGATTTTTTGGTGGTCTCGGCCTTTTCAATGAAGGCCTGCTCACTTATCCCCGGGACATCAGCCTCTGTATCAAGAGTTATCAAGGTAATCCTAAAACCCTCTTCGAGCTTTTCAATTTTGACTGACGCATTTGTATTAATTCGCCTCGGTGTAAAGCCGGCTTGTGCAAGGCCGTTAGCCAGCGCCATTGAGAAACACCCTGCCAGGGCTGCCCCGATTAATTCCTCCGGGTTTGTCCCTGTCCCTTCTTCGAACCTGGATGAAAAGGAGTATGCACCTTCAAAGGCACCGCTCCCGAGTTTCATCCGGCCCTTGCCATCTTTGAGATTTCCTTCCCACACAGCAGCTGCTTTACGTATAGGCATTGTAAACACCTCCTTATTTAATGTGACTGTCCTAAAATACAAGATCAAGATACCAACAAATGGGCTTTAAAGTCAATTTGATTTCATAATTGTGAAACCTTTCAAATCCTGTCATTTCAGTTACATAAAGAATTTGCCATTTTTCAAAGAGTTATATAACTTTTTAAGTTGTGAGGGATTTTCAAGTTACATAAGACTTAAATTTCTTATCAATTGATAAGCTTCTCTGTTTACTCAAATAGCTTTATTTTTTCTGCGCAACCTGCAACATTTGCCCATTTGTTTTTTCGGTGATGCCAATCTTTTCGCGAATCGCCCTGTTAACTAAATTGGTTAAATCTCTTGCAGCCGTTCGTAACATCTCAATGGTATTTTCAATCTGCTTGCGTATTATATTATGTCTCTCCTTCAGCAACTATGAGTTCGGGGTAGGTTGTGCCTGGTAATGAATATTGCCTTCATCCTCACTATCAAGTTCTTTGCCCATGCAGTATTTATGTCGTAATTGATGATGAAGTCCAGCTCAGTGTAATTCTAATCCTGTCCTGATTCTGTCTGATGTACACGGATACGGCCGATTTCAATAATCCACAGGTCCTTTTCTACTGGCATTCTGGAAAGTGCGTTAAGAAACTGCCGCACCAATTGTTCCAGCAAAGCAAGTGTCGGATTTCTCGGGACACGAATGACAACAATGCCGCTTGTTTCAGATGGTGAAAAACGAGTGATATCTGCAAAATCAAGATCCAACGTTACAAAGCAACGTTTTTCAGCACAACATACTTCATAGAGATGTCTGTCTTCACATCCCTGCAATGCCTCGTCCCGGACTGTCTGAACATCGTGACCTTCTGTACGGAATATTTCCTGAGTCCGGCTTCCAAAGTTCTCATCAAGTTTGAATTTCATCTTTTAGTCTCGACCGGTATTTCAACATATCGTTCCCTGGACATTTCCGCGCCATATGCAATGGCAGCCCTGATATCTTCTTCTGTCAGGTGGGGATATTCTGCGAGGACTTCCTCAACAGTCATACCGTTTGCCAGGAAATCCAGGATCAGGGATACCCAGATGCGCGTGCCCCGAATGCATGGCTTGCCGAAGCAGACCTTTGGATCAACAGAAATACGTTGTAATAGTGGATTCATGTTTATCTTACCTCCCCTTAATTCGTTTTATTATTCATCTTCGCCATCAAGTTCCTTGCCCATACGGTATCTTATGTCGTAATTGATGATGAAGTCCAGCTCCTCGTTTGTGAAGCCGTAATGCCTTGCCAGCACCTTGCCAATTTCGTCTTTGATTTCATTTCTACACCCATCTGATTAAATCCAATAGGAACTTTTGTAATGTACCATTTCCCAAAATGCCAGCAATCTGAAATTGCAGAATAAAACCAGTATAATAGAGATGAGTTAAGAAAAGCCTCCATACACTCCATTAAAATTTTATCATAGATATTGCTAAATACAAGAAACCTCCACAGTGCAGAAGGTTAACATGTTTTGTTTATGACCCAGAAGGCAGGCTAACTAATCCGCGTGGAATAGAAAATGACTTAAGCAACTGTGATAGCGATATTGACGCAGGATGGACTGCACCCCTGAAACTGGACAAAATATGTTAGGGTATCAGACAGGTTTACTTTAATCCCTGAATATATGAAAAAGGGGAGTCAAGGTTGACTTAAATTACCAAAATCAGTAGATTAGCAAGTAGTCATAAGGGTTATCAGGAAATTACAAGGATTTGCCTCTGTTTACATGATGATCAAGAATGTATTCACTGGAAGGGTTTTGCAGTTGAATCTTGAAAGAGCCTCGCTGCCTGATGGGCGGAGTGTTGATCTGGAGATCATCAGACACCCAGGCGGGGCCTGTGCACTGCCTGTCCATGATGACGGCAATATCATATTGATCCGTCAGTACCGGCATGCAGCCGGTGGCATTATATGGGAGTTACCGGCCGGCAGGATTAATGAGAACGAGGAGCCTGAGTCCTGCGCCAGGCGTGAATTGAAGGAGGAGACAGGCTTTGAGGCCGGGAAGATGGAGAAGATAGGGGAGTTCTTTAGCACCCCCGGTTTTTGTACGGAGTTATTGCATATTTATCTGGCCACTCAATTAACGCCCTGTAAACACGATCCTGAAGAGGATGAGTATATCGAGATAGTGAAACTTCCTTTTGCAAACGCTTTGGATATGGTATTAAGCGGTAAGATCAGGGATAGCAAGACCATGATCGCCTTGCTTCTTGCAAAGGAAAGATTTCCGGTGAAAGGGTTGAAGAAGGAAGATGAGACCATGTATCCAAAGATCATTATCAGAAACGAGAAGGCGGATGGCCCACAAAACGGTGCAGGCGACGATTTACAGCGCGCCTGACCCAACACAAAGCCCGACACCATCACCTTCGGCTTCGGCGTTACTGTCCTCAGACAGGAAGTAAGGTCAAGTACAGGAAGCGAGTGGAGATACAGGCGATTGCAGAAACCTAAAGAACCTCTTGTCCCCTCAGAACGGCATGAGACTATCCGTAAGCAGATGATAGCAATCCTTGAAGGCCGGACCCTTTCAGCCCGGGAAATATCCGGTATTGTCAAGATAGGAGAAAAAGAGGTTTATGAACATCTTGAGCATATACAGAGGGCAAGTCGCACAAACAATTACCAGCTTATAGTAACCCCTGCAGAATGCAAGAAATGCGATTTTGTATTCAGAAAAAGGGACAGGCTAAAGAAACCGGGGAAATGCCCTGTATGTCACAGTGAAGCAATAACAGGACCACTGTTTTCAATACGATCCAATCCTTGACACCCCTGCGCAGCAGGTGTTATGATTGCGCTGAAAATCAGGCGCTGCACACTCTATGGAAAAAGACTACAAAGACACGCTCAACCTGCCTCAGACCGACTTTCCCATGAAGGCTAACCTCACTAAGATGGAAGAGGTGATGCTTGAGAGATGGAAGACAGAAAATACTTACGGAAAACTAAGAGTACAGCGCAGGGGTAAAAAGAAATACATACTTCATGACGGGCCGCCGTATGCCAACGGTAACATCCATATCGGACACGCCCTGAATAAAATCCTGAAAGACATAATCATCAGATCAAAGACCATGGAGGGGTTTGATTCTCCATACATACCTGGGTGGGACTGCCACGGCCTTCCTATAGAACATCAGGTGGATAAGCAGCTTGGCCCTAAGAAAAAAGAGATGAGCCGGCATGACATAAGAAAACTGTGCCGTGAGTATGCAGAAAAGTATGTGAATATTCAGCGTGAGGAGTTCAGGCGGCTTGGTATATTTGGGGAGTGGGATTCTCCATATCTGACGCTGGCCCACTCATATGAGGCCACGATTATACGGGAGTTCGGAAGGTTTGTGGAAAACGGCGGCGTGTACAAAAGAAAGAAACCTGTGCTCTGGTGCATGTCATGTGAGACAGCGCTTGCAGAGGCAGAGGTCGAATATGCCGATGACACTTCGCCTTCGGTATATGTGAAATTTCCGCACAAGTCTGGCATTGATGAACGCATCCCCGCGCTTAAAGGAAGAGGCGTCTCAGTCGTTATATGGACGACCACACCATGGACGCTCCCTGCAAATCTGGCGGTGTGCCTCCATGCTAACTTTACCTATGTTGCCGCAGATATTAACGGTGACGTACTCATCATGGCCAGGGATTTACTTCCATCATTCCTCGAAAAAACAGGTAATCCTGCAGCATCAGTTCTAACTGAATTTAAGGGGTCTGTGCTTGAAGGCGTCATATTGTCTCACCCCTTTATCTCCAGAGATTCTATCATTGTTCATGGAGATTACGTTACACTCGATCAGGGCACCGGATGTGTTCACACAGCACCTGGTCATGGTGAAGAGGACTATGAAACAGGGCTCAAATACGGCCTTGACATTTATTCGCCTGTTGACAGCAGGGGGAGATTTGCCGCTGATGTCCCATACTTTGCAGGCATGCAGGTCTTTGAGGCAAATAAATTCATAGTAGAAAAGATGCAGGAGCTTGGCGTGCTTCTGAAAGAAGAGAAGATATCCCACTCCTATCCGCATTGCTGGCGCTGTAAGAAGCCGGTTATATTCCGCGCCACTGAGCAGTGGTTCATATCCATGGAAACGGGTGACCTGAGGAAGAAGGCGCTGGAGGCCATTGAATCTGTCTCGTGGATCCCGAGATGGGGGAGGGACAGGATTCACGGGATGATTTCTGTCAGACCTGACTGGTGCATATCAAGACAGAGGACATGGGGTGTCCCGATCATCGCCTTTACATGCAAGAAATGCGGTCATTTACTGCTTGACAAAAAAGTGGTTGATCATGTGGCAGGGCTTGCTGAAGGACACGGAGCAGATATATGGTTCTCTGCTGATACGGAAAAACTCCTGCCTGGTGAAATATCCTGCACAAAGTGCAGCGGCAGGGAATGGGAACGCGAGATGGACATACTTGATGTGTGGTTTGATTCAGGCGTCAGCCACGCCGCTGTCCTCGAGAAAAATCCTGGGCTTTCCTGGCCGGCAGATATGTATCTCGAAGGGAGTGACCAGCACAGGGGGTGGTTCCACAGTTCATTGCTCGAAGCAATAGGCACACGCAACAAGGCCCCGTACAGGTCTGTCCTGACTCACGGGTTTGTCGTTGACGGAAGCGGAAGAAAGATGTCCAAGTCTGCAGGCAATGTGATCGCACCGCAGGAGGTCATAAATCAATACGGGGCTGAGATACTAAGGCTGTGGGTTGCTGCAGAGGATTACAGGGACGATATAAGGATATCAAAAGATATACTTGTCCAGCTTACTGAGGCCTACAGAAGGATCAGGAATACCTGCAGGTTCCTCCTCGGAAATCTAACTGACTTTAATCCTCACCTCAATCAGATATCAGTTGATGAACTGCAGGAGATAGACAGGTGGGCGCTTCACAGATTGCAAAAACTTACCGGACGTGTGAAAAAGGCATACGCAGATTTTGAATTTCACGCGGTCTTTCATGCACTGCATAACTTCTGTCTGGTTGACATGAGCGCTATCTATCTCGATATTCTAAAGGACCGGCTGTACACATTTCATAAGGACTCGAAAGGACGACGCGCCGCCCAGTTTACGATCTATCAAATTCTGACTGCAATTGTAAAGCTCATGGCGCCTGTACTCTCTTTTACAGCCGATGAAGTATGGGGATATGTCACAAAAATAAATAGTGATGAATTAACAGAGAGCGTTCACCTGAGTTTTTTCCCTGAAATCAATCAGTCATATGTCAATGAGGATCTGGATGAAAAGTGGGTCAGACTGCTGAAGGTCAGGGGTGAAGTGGCCAAAGCGCTCGAGATTGCACGCAAGGACAGGCTCATAGGGCACTCTTTAGAGGCGCATGTTGACATATTTTCAGATGAGGAGCTGCACTCATTTCTGGAGGGCAATTCAAGTGGGCTTGTATCATTCTTTATTGTCTCTTCTGTAACAACTCATAACAACCCGCCGCCTCCGGATATATTTCAGAGCAGTGAGATCAATGGGCTGTCAGTAAAGGTATCAAGGGCGCAAGGCATAAAATGCAGCCGCTGCTGGAATTACAGTGATTCAGTCGGGCAGGACACAGGACATCCGTCAGTTTGCAGCCGCTGTGCAGAAGCATTAAGCTCATGAATAAATACTTGCTATTGACAGTAGTGGCCGGCGGGGTTACTATAGTAGATCAGTTATCCAAGTATGCAGTACAACATATGCTGACACTTCACAATCCTATTGAGGTAATACCTGGATTCTTTAATATCACTTATATCTTCAATCCAGGGGCGGCATTTGGTCTTTTCGGAAACATTAGTGAAACAGCACGGATGATAATACTAATCGGAATCTCTTTAATTGCCTGCGCCCTCTTTTTCTATATGTACATAAAGATCAGAGAAAGGGATAACATCATTCTTATACCTGTTGCCATGATACTTGGAGGGGCAGCCGGAAATCTTATAGACCGTGCAAGGTTTCAGATGGTCGTAGACTTCCTCGATTTCCACTGGGGACGATATCATTGGCCTGCGTTTAATATTGCAGACTCTGCCATAACAATTGGCACTGTAATTCTCGTTGCGGCAATTCTATTTACCGAAAAAGGACGCATCCTGAATGTTTGAAGGAGTATTTCAGAGTGAATAAGGCATGGGAAAGATTATTAAGTAAGGCAATTATGACGCTCGAGGAAGGTAACTGGCTAAGGGCCGTTCAGTATCTTAAGAGATCGTGTGAGTTATACCCGGATCAGGTAGACGCTCATTGTGAACTTGCGGATATATACCTGCAACTGGGTCATGTTGATGCTGCCCATGAGGTAGTGCAGCAGGCACTGGCTGCTGATCCGCTGGATGCATCCTGCAACTTTCTTCTTGGCAATATCTACCTTGCACAGGGAAGGGTACGGGATGCGCTAAAGATTTATCTGTATCTCGAAAAGATGACCGATGAACCTTCCCCTGAGCTCCTCTTTAACATTGCCTCTGCCTTTGACAAAAAAGGGGATAAAAAAAAGGCATTAAATTACGCAATATATGCAACTGAAGAAGACCCGTCTTATATAGAGGCTTATGAGTTAACCGGCAGGCTCTTTTTTGAGATGGGTGAATTAACTGAGGCAAAAAACGCCTATCAGGAAATCCTTACCATTGAAAGAAATAATGCAAATGCCCGCCAGATGCTCTATGTCATCTTTACCAGGGAGAACCGGATCTCAGAAAAAAAATAGAAATTATGCCTATAGTGAAGATACTAAGGGTATCTCCTTACAGCGACGCCAAAAGGATTGACCAGTACGTAACAAATCTCCTGCCACTTTCACGGACCACTGTTCAGAAGCTGCTTAAATTAAAACTGATTACGGTTAATAGCGAACCGGTTAAGGCAAATTACAAGATCCGTCCTGACGATGAGATAAAGATAGAAATCCCAGGGCCAACACCCCTCCCTTTGGAACCAGAGGCTATCCCGATTAATATAGTTTATGAGGATGAGCATCTCCTGATAGTAAATAAGCCTTCGGGAATGGTTGTGCATCCTTCACCGGGTCATTACAGCGGCACCCTTGTACATGCCCTTCTTCATCACTGTAAGGACTTAAAGGGGATAGGAGGCCGTGAGAGGCCTGGCATTGTGCACAGGTTGGATAAAGACACATCCGGTGTCCTTGTTATTGCCAAGAGTGACCTTGTGCACCGTCACTTATCAAAACAGTTTAAGGATCGTACGGTCAACAAGGTGTACATCGCCCTCGTTCAGGGTGTGATGAAAAAAAACAGGGGTGAGATTGACCTGCCCATTGGCAGGGATACAAAGGACAGAAAGAAGTTCTCATCCCGTACGATAAAACCCAAACACGCAAAAACACTCTACAGGGTAATAAAACGTTTTAAGAATGCAAGCCTTCTGGAATTAAGGCCAGAGACAGGCAGGACCCACCAGTTGAGGGTACATCTCGCACATCTCAATCACCCTGTTGCAGGTGACAGTTTTTATGGAGGAAGGGGCTATTCAAAACTCGGGAACATTATGATAGACCGGCTTATGCTGCATGCGATGAGACTTGGCTTTACACATCCGGTCACAGGGAAATACATGGAGTTTGAACCACCCCTGCCTGATAATATGAAGATAATTTTGGAACGGTTCAGTGGACAATTGTCTGCAAAATAATTTATTGACAAAAGAATTTTATAAATGTTAGTATTCTCTTTAAGAATCACTTATTTTTAAGAAAGGAGTAAGATGTATGGCGCTGCTTATTAATGAAGAATGTATTGCCTGTGCTGCCTGTTTACCGGAGTGTCCTAATGAGGCAATAAGTGAAGGGGATATTTATATAATAGACCCTGATAAATGTACCGAATGTGTGGGACATTATGATGAACCACAGTGTGTTGCAGTATGCCCGGTGGATAATTGCATTGTACCGGATCCAAACCGTAAGGAATCAAAAGACGAACTTCAGGCAAAATACGAACGCTTAACCGCAAAATAACTTTTATATTTTTGAAAAAGGCGGGGCATACGCATCCCGCCTTTCATTTTACCGCATCAGACACTGGAATATCAGTAAACTGGTTTACATCAATTCCATAGGCAGCAGGATCTAGTTCTTTCACGATCGAATAGGCAAATTCCCCCTTATCATTTTTCTCTACTGCCAAATCAATTTCAACAGGTTTTTGTACCTTCTTATCCCTATCCAGTATTATAAAAACCCGGGGCCGCAATAAACTCACATGATTTACAGACATGACTATTCCGCACTGTCCGGTATTTAATTCCACCAATGAGTTAAACGGGTATATGCCAATACACTGCACAAACCGTTCTACCAGGGCCTTGTCAAAAAGTGTATCTCCCCATTCATACAATCTCCTGACTGTTGCATGACAGGTTGCAGCCTTATGATACACCCTTTCATATGTCAGCGCATCGTATACATCTGATATACTTGCAATCTGTCCCTCACGGCTTATATGGCTGCCGGATAGACCGTGAGGATAGCCTGATCCATTAAACCGTTCATGGTGCTGCATTGCAACCAGCATGGCCTCTTCCGGTATGTTATCATACTTTCGCAATATCTCACCACCCAATGACACATGACGCTTCATTATCCCGTATTCGGCCTCCGTATACTTTCCAGGTTTGTTCAGGATGCTTTCAGGAATCATCGTCTTTCCTATATCATGTAATATTCCGCCAAATCCTATATTCTCCAATTGCGTCTTTGACATCCCGATGTGACGCGCAAACGACACTGCAAGAATGCTGATATTTACACAATGCATGAATGTATAATCATCATAATCCTTAAGGTTGGTCAGACACAACAATGCATCCCTGTTCCTGATTACACTGTCAACGATATCTCCAACCTGCTCCTTCACGGCCTTGACCTCAATTGCCTTTCCCATCCTTACATCATTAAATACACTCTTTACGACATTTGTAACATTACTTTTGATTTCCCTTGCCCTCGGCAATTCTTCCTCAACCTTCAGAGGATCAGTATTCTCAGGCAATACAGAAGGTCTCAGCGGTTCCCTTGGGGGTGCGGAAGAGAGATGCGACTTTTCATTTGTATCCAGGACCGGTTTATCCTCAATATCTTCCCCTTTATCCGTATTTATCGTTACATACTGAATCCCGGAACTGACCATCTTGTCAATCTGAACCTGGTTCTTTATTAATTTTTTATGAAAGAAAAACGGGGTGTCTATCCATGGACGGTCAAGCCCTTCAACAAACATGCCTGTCTTGAGTTTCTGTATAGGGATCTTCTTCGATGACATACACTTTTAACCCAAATAAAAAAAGGATTTTTATAACGTGAACACGCTACTATTTCGGACAAACCGGTGAATAGATTAAGGTTACAATCTGCAGGTTATTTTGACAAGCCGTTCATGCCTTCTGTCACTATTTCGCCGGTCAGGGCTCCCGGCAGGGGCATTTCCTCCCCTCCTGTCTGTACCGGAACGTCTTTCAACAATACATGACTTAAGTTCCCGGACTTTGTGAAGAAATTCTTCGTCATATGAATAGGCTTCAATCCCTGAAACAAGATTTCCCATATTCCTGCGGGTCTCAAGATGCATCTCAGTGAGAATATCGAAATACGGTTCCTGCGGCAATTTGATAATTTCATTGAAGATACCCTGTATTTCAAGTACCTCTAAATAAAAGGCGATCTTTAAGGCACGATTAATGTCAAGACCGTCTTTAATCTCCTGCCTGTATCTTTGAATAATCATCAGTATTTCATCATAATTAACATCCCTGCCTACAATTGCTGAAGAGGTATGGGGTATGGTGGGCATAATAGAAATGCATCTGTTCAATAAATCAGTCTGATTTTCTTCACCCTGCAGCATCTCCTCCCACAAAGTCCTGTATCCGACATTGTCGTAGAAATGCTCGAGAAGACCTTGATACAGATCTTCCATACCCTTAACGATTTGTTGTATAGAACCAAATACTTTTTCAATAGTCATGTTTAGACTTGAACCCTATCTGACTTTAATGATATAAATTTTAGCATCATTATTCGTTTTTCCACAAGAAAAAACTGGAGGTCTGATGAAGAGAGACAAATCATTAGCGTTGTTTGAGAGAGCACAAAAACTAATGCCAGGCGGAGTCAATAGTCCGGTCAGGGCATTCAGGGCCGTAGGGGGACAGCCAATATTTATTGACAGGGCATCGGGCTGTCTCTTATATGATGCAGATGGTAATGAGTATATTGACTATGTCCTGTCATGGGGTCCTATGATTGCAGGCCACACACACCCTGAGGTCACGAGGGCCTTAACAGAGGCAATTACAAAGGGTACCAGTTTCGGGGCGCCGACAGCCCTTGAGATAGAATTGACGGGAATGGTCAGGGATGCGTATCCATCTATGGAATTAATCAGACTGGTTAATTCCGGCACTGAGGCAACCATGAGCGCCATCAGGCTTGCAAGGGGATATACGAAGAGGGACAAGATTATCAAATTTGAAGGTTGCTACCACGGACATGCAGACAGCCTCCTCGTAAAGGCCGGTTCAGGCGCTGCAACACTTGGTGTCCCCGACAGCCTCGGTGTGCCTGTTGATTTTGCCAAAAACACCATAACTATTCCATTTAACAATACTGACGCACTGGAAGATGTAATGGAAAACTGCGGAGATGACGTTGCATGCATAATTGTGGAACCCGTCCCTGGTAATATGGGCGTAGTACCTCCGGAGAAGGGGTATCTTATGTTCCTGAGGGATATTTCCCAGCAGTTCGGTGTCCTTCTGATATTTGATGAAGTCATGAGCGGATTCAGAGTCGCTTACGGCGGAGCTCAGGAACTATATGGCATCACCCCGGACCTTACATGCCTTGGAAAGGTAATAGGGGGCGGTCTTCCTGTAGGGGCATATGGCGGCAAAAAAGAAATAATGGAAAAGATAGCGCCCCTCGGTCCTGTATACCAGGCGGGAACACTCTCAGGAAACCCACTCGCGATGACAGCAGGTATTGAAACTTTAAAGATACTCTCTAAGCCCGGGACATATGAAAGATTGAACAGGCTTTCAGAACAGTTGTCAGAGGGTCTCAAAGAAGCGGCCACTGGTGCGGGTGTGCCGGCATTTCATACGAGGGTGGGAAGCATGCTATGCACCTTCTTCACCAAAGGCCCTGTCACAGACTATGAAACTGCAAGGGGTTCGGACACCGCTGCCTTTGGTAAGTATTTTAACTCCATGCTGGAATCAGGGATTTACCTGGCGCCGTCTCAGTTCGAGGCTATATTTCTTTCAACGGCACATACAGAAGAACATATTGAGAAGACGATTAAGGCAGCTGATGCAGCATTCAGAAGGATATAGATTTCACTCGAAAATACTCCTAAGTACCCGTCATTCCCACGGAACCTGTCCCAGCATGATTTTTCACCCGTCATTCCCACGCAAGTGGGAATCCAGAACCAGACCCCAGTCTGGATTCCCGCTTACGCGGGAATGACGTTTTTCATGACCCCTTGCGAGCCCAGAGCTGTGAGCTTGTCGAACAGTCGAAGGGCTCATGACGGTTCACCTGAAAATGCTTCTATTCACCCGTCATTCCCACGGAACCTGTCCCAGCATGATTTTTCACCCGTCATTCCCACACAAGTGGGAATCCAGAACCAGGCCCCGGCCTGGATTCCCGCTTACGCGGGAATAACGTTTTTCATGACCCCTGGCGAGCCCGGAGCGGTGAGCTTGTCGAACAGTCGAAGGGCTCATGACAGCTCACCTGTAGTTTATGAACTGCATATCTATCCCAAAGTCACTCTCACGAAGGAGTTTGATTACAGACTGAAGGTCATCCCTGTTTTTTCCTGATACCCTGAGCTGATCCCCCTGTATCTGTGACTGAACCTTAAGCTTGGTCTCCTTTATAGCCTTGACGATCTCTTTTGCCTTATCCGACGGGATACCCTGCTGCAGCTTAATACTCTGCCTGGCTGTGCCGCCGAGGGCAGACTCAATCTTCCCGTATGTTAATGCCTTCAGCGAAATCCCCCTTTTTACCAGTTTAGCCTGCAGTATATCAATAAGGCTCTTTAATTTATACTCATCATCAGAACTTACTACTATCTCATTATCCTTTTCTTCAAGTTTAACGTCGCTCTTGCTCCCTTTAAAATCGAATCTCTGACCGACCTCCTTCAACGCCTGGTCTATAGCATTCTTTACCTCCTGCATATCTATTTTTGAAACAATGTCAAATGAATTATCCGATGCCATCTAAACCCTCCTCTGTCAGTACTCCAGCACCTCAGTGCCAGCCGGTATCTTAAACTCAAACAGGCTGCCTTTAATCCCGCTGTTAATCTTTATCCCTGAAAAATTAAAGGAAACCTTATTGCCGCTGATCTCGTATAGGATTAGTTTGTTAATATACGATGTTTCCTTATCTATCTCTGCAACAACCTCTTTAACCATCATTTTTTTCCTGGGAATAAGTTTGAGCCTGGCAAGGCCGCCTGAGATATTTTGAACTGTTATAATAAAATCCTCGTCCCATTTTTCTATATTGGACAACAGTCCCATGGCTGGTTCAGCATCAGGGTGGGCTGAGACCTTCTGTATAATGGCCTGTTTCTGCTCATGGAAATAGAGAATAATCTTGTCGCCGTTTATAACGATATTCTGCTTAACTGGTTTTGTATAATCCCATCTGACCTGTCCTGGCTTTTTCAGATATAACTTCCCCCTGAAGTTCCTGGCATCAAAACCCTTTATGTAGCTTTGCTGCACAAAATCAGAGGTAAGATCACTCACACCCTTGTAGGTTAATTGAACTCTGCTCAGGACATCAGCAGAATTTTCCTCCCCGAAAAGGACACCTGGAATAAAGACCATTACAAAAACCAGTACTATTCCACATACTGTATTCCGTATCCTGAAACTGCCATCCGGCACTCAGCACCCCCATATTACCAATTACTCATTGCTTATTGGTACTCTCGCGCTTGAGCACCTCTCTTGGCTTGCCTCCAATGGACGGCCCAACAAAACCATCCACCTCCATCATCTCAACAAGCCGCGCGGCACGGTTGAAGCCTATGCGCAAACGGCGCTGTATGAGCGATATTGAAGCCTGTCCCGACATCAGGACAATATCAAGGGCCTGCTGGTAGAACTCATCGTCTCTGTCTCCTTCGGAAACAGCCTCCTCTGAAACAGCTTCCTCAGGTTTGTAGCTATACTCAGGACTTGCCTGTGCCTTTGCATAATCAACCAGATTCTTTACCTCTGCCTCATATATAAACGCGCCATGCACCCTCATCAGCTTTGAAGTCCCGGGCTGAAGAAAGAGCATATCTCCCTTGTCCAGCAGGTCCTCCGCCCCAATGCCGTCAAGTATGGTCCTTGAATCCACCTTTGATGAGACCTTGAATGATATGCGTGCAGGGAAATTTGCCTTTATGACGCCTGTAATAACGTCCACTGACGGCCGTTGAGTCGCCAGTATCAGATGTATACCTGCCGCCCTTGCCATCTGGGCAAGTCTTGCAATAGAGTCTTCCACTTCACGCTGCGCCGTCATCATAAGGTCAGCAAGTTCGTCAACTATTACAACTATATATGGAAGAGTTTCCTCTTTATCAGGGAGCTTGTTATACCCGTCAATGTTTCTTACTCCCTTCTCTGCAAGGACGCGGTACCTCCTCTGCATCTCCTCAACAAGTCTCTGCAAAATCCATGACGCCTCCTTTGGCTGAGTAATTACAGGCGTGATGAGATGAGGTATACCCTCATAGATGGACAACTCCAGTATCTTTGGATCTATCATTACTATCTTTAGTTCAGATGGGGTGGCACTGTAGATAAGGCTGGATATCATACTGTTTAAGGCAACACTCTTGCCTGAGCCTGTTGCACCTGCGACCAGCAGATGCGGCATCCTTGTCATGTCAGCTACAACCGGATTGCCGGAGATATCCTTTCCGAGCGCCAGAGGCAGCCTCGACTTTAATGCCCGGAACTGCTCAGATGCAATTATCTCCTTAAGGAACACATCTTCCCTTAAATGGTTAGGCACCTCTATCCCCACTGTAGATTTGCCAGGGAGCGGTGCTACAATGCGCACACTCCCGGATTTGAGTGCAAGCGCAAGGTCATCAGATAGGTTCACGATCCTTGACAACTTGACACCCGGCGCGGGTTCGAATTCATACATTGTTATCACCGGCCCCGGATTAACCTCTACGACCTGACCATCTATTCCGAAATCAAGAAGTTTTTTCTCAAGGATATTGGAATTCATAAGGAGGTCTTCTTTATTAATTTTAAGATCTGACTGAGGCGGGTCACTAAGTATTGACAACGGCGGCAGTTTATATGATCCATCAGGGGACGTGTTCGAGAACTCAAGATTTTCCTGCATAAGCACTGTCTCGCTGTCTCCGGCGCTATGACGATTGCGGTTTCTCTGCTGAATTACAGGCTCAGGACGAAAAAGGTCCAGCTCCGGTTCCTCTGGATATTGCTCTTCTTCAGGGAGACCTTTATCTGAGGATAATACAGGTTTGCCCTCCAGAACCACCTTTTTTTTCCTGTCCCTGACTGATAATCTTCCCTTAAGCAATTGTAAAAAAAATCCCGCCCTTCTCAATATAGCTGACGACATATCCGCAGGAGAAATTCCTATCGCTATTACTGCTGATATCACCACAAGTGTAAAGGCTATTACATGGGCACCGAATTTGGCACAACAACCTGTGAGTAGCGAGGCGATCAAATCACCTATAAGTCCTCCTGCAGGGATGCTCCCCTTGATAGAGAGAGAGAACCTGCCAAGGTTAAGGTGGAGGAACGTTGGAAGTGACAGGAACAGAAGGCAAAAACCTATGACCCTTTCAATATGAGAAGCCTCTTCCCTCTTAAACTTCTTCCATCCTGCGAGAAAAAGGACAAATGGGACAAGGTATGCTGCACCGCCTGCAAGAGTAAAAAGGATATCAGAAAGGTATGAACCCAGCAGGCCGGCAAGATTTTTTACGTTATTACTGGTAGAAATAGAGTTAAATGAAGGATCATCAGGGCTGAATGATATAAGGCTTGCAAAAATAATGAGACCCGCTGCAAAAAAGACAAGCCCCCAGATTTCACTAATCCATTTCTTTTGTTCCCGTTTTGCCTTTTTCTCAGCCATTGCCCCTACACCTCAATAATTATTGGTATAATCATCGGCCGCCTCTCCATCTTTTTCTTTATGTACCTCTTCAGCGCAGCGGTCACCCTGTCCTTTACTACTATCCACTCCTGCTTTGACTCCTGCTCCATTTCACCAAGGAGCGTGATAACGACCTGCCGCAGTTCCTCAATTACTTCAGGATAATCCCCTTCATGGATAAATCCACGGGTGATAATGTCCGGACCTGTAATAACTTTTGCAGAACTCTTTTCGATCCCTGTCATTACAATGATAATCCCATCCATCCCAAGGTGTTTACGATCCCTGAGGACTATGCCGCCAACCTCGCCAATCCCCTTTCCATCCACAAACACCCGTCCTGATTCCACCTTCCCTGCTATTGATGCGCCATCCTTTGAGAAATGCGCCACATCCCCATCCTCAAGTATGAGTATATTCTCCCTGGGAATTCCAAGCCCCTCTGCCAGTCTTGCGTGATACACAAGGTGCCTGTACTCGCCATGTACAGGTATAAAATATTTTGGTTTCACCAGATTAAGCATCATCTTCTGCTCCTCCCTGCAGGCATGACCGGACACATGGATATCCGAGACCTGTTCATACAGGACATTGGCGCCGCGCCTGAAGAGGTGATTGATCACTCTGCCGATTGCCCTCTCATTTCCAGGGATGAACCTGGAGGATAGCAACACCATATCACCTTCTTTTATCTTTATATGCTTATGATCATCCATCGCCATCCTGGAGAGTGAAGACATCGGCTCTCCCTGACTCCCTGTTGTCACAATCACAACCTTATCATCCGGCAGTTCATTCAGATCATCCATAGATGCCTTGACATCAGGGGGATAGTGCAGGTATCCAAGCTCCTCTGCTATCCTCGTGTTGTTTATCACACTCCTGCCGTTCAGAATTACCCTTCTGTCGTATTTCGCCGCTGCGTCAATAACCTGCTGTATCCTGTGAATGTTTGACGCAAACGTGGCCACGATAATCCTTTTCCTGGCAGAAGCAAATATCTCATTAAATGCAACGCCGACCTCACGCTCCGACAGACAATAACCTTCTCTCTCAGAGTTTGTGCTGTCTGAAAGGAGTACGAGTGTTCCCATATTTCCGTAATCAGCAAAACGATGGACATCCAGCAGCTGACCATCAACAGGTGTCTGATCAAATTTGAAGTCCCCTGTATGTACTATACGGCCGGCAGGCGTTGTAATTCCGAAGCCTACCCCGTCCACTATGCTGTGGGTTATCCTGATGCCTTCAACTGAAAAACTTCCCGCATCAATAACCTCTCCAGGCCTGATAGGGATCAATTTGCTTTTCTCATCAAGATCATGTTCCTTCAGCTTTTCCGAGATAAGACCAATGGTGAGAGGTGTGCCATATACAGGGATATTCATCTCTCTAAGCAGGTATGGGATGGCGCCTATGTGATCTTCATGTCCATGGGTAATAAAAATGCCGCGGACATTTTCACGGTTTTCAGTCAGATAAGAAAAATCAGGGATGACGACATCAACACCAAGCATCTCCTCTTCAGGAAACATTAGCCCGGCATCTACAGCTATTATGTCATCTCCATAACGGAAGACGGTCATATTGAGACCGATTTCACCAAGACCGCCAAGAGGTATAATCAGGAGGGCCGCATCATCCATATGCGGTTAATTTAACACTTTCCCATGCTAAATTCAATGTCACATTAACAGAGTTGTCAGGAATGCCAGGAATCACCTGGCAAAGGACACGAAAATTGAAGTAAATACGGCAAATTACATCGCAATACCTGTGCCATATGCAGCGTTAACTCCCTATTCCTCCCACAGGTGCTTATCTACATATTGAGCCAATATCTCCTGCATCTTCTCAGGAGGTGGTTCCGGAAAGTAGAAATTTATTACAGCGTGAGCTATTTCATGCGCCAGTATTCCTGCACTTATATTTTCCGTTGAAATATAAATCGTCCGGCTTTTGTGTGAATAAAAGGCGATTGGGATCCTCCCAAAAGCACCGAGGGTGGCCATGCGGGTGTAGGCGCTGTCAATCTCTTTTTGATTTTGATAGACATTGATATTAAAATGCAGGTCAAATGGATGCATATCGAGCAATCCGCTTACCCTGTCCACAATAGAATCTACCTTATTCCCTGTTTCTGAGGGATTCTTCCTGGCAGTGTCATCAAAGAGTGAAATACCCTTTCTTATACCTTTTGTGAACCTATCAATGTCTTTTTCATTGGTATAACAGAGTGTTGCATATTTTGTATTAAGGCTTTTGGACCAGCCATCACAGGCAAGTACGGAACGTGGGAATATAAAAACAAATATGGTGACAAGGCAGGATAGCGTAACCATGGAAAAGAACAGACAGGGATTACCGGTTTTCCGAGGTCTTGAAATAGGTTACAACCTCCTCTAAAGCCTGAACATTTTCTGATACTTCTCTCAACAGGTTTTCCAGGTCTTTATTGTCTGCCGGTCCGGAGGATGGTGCTGAGGCCTTAATTTCCCGCAAAAGTCCGGACAACTCATGAGTCCTCAATTTTATTTCACCAATCCTGTTATTCATAGTGGTTGTTAACCCCGTAATACTTGCGGATAACTCTGATAATTGATCATTATCCCTAAGATTAAAACTCTGAGTCAGGTCACCGCCTTCCATCTCATTCAGGACCTTTTCAAACCGGTACAACGGACCAGCTATCCTGTGTGACATATAAACAAGTACTGCTATGCCAATAATAGCTGTAACAATAATGATGATGAGGTTTGACACTAACAGTGTCGGGAGGAAGAATTCTGACGTCCTTGCAATCCTGAAGTCAGAGCCTATGAAACCCGTAGTTAGCGTGCCCCTCGAGAGGTAGGTGAAAAGGCCAACTGCAAGTAAGGATTCAATTACAATAATTATCAGGAACTTGATGGTGAAACCAACCTGAAAATCCCTGTTAATCAGATAGTTGCGCCGCCTGAATATTGGTCTGTTCATTTGTAACTCTCAGATAACTTTTTCATATCAATATTAATCGTTGCTGTCTTTCTAATCTCCTTCAACCATTCATCCATGGCCGTTTGTCTTTTCTGCTCAAGCAGCGCCAGCCTTATCTCATCATAAATGTCTTTCAATGGATATCCGGGAACAGGTTTAATCTCTTTATAGCGGGCAAGGATATCATCTTCTGTAACAATAAGTCTCCCGCTCCATTCCCTGCCCTTTGCATCTATCAGCTCCCTGATAAGCGTCTGTTCCCAGAACCGCTTAATAGTTTCAAGGAATCTTTCGTCTTCTGCAAGCCCCATCTTCATCGCTTCCTGAATCATGAGTTGTTTGTCAATAAACATATTGAGATGTTCTTCCACAGAGACAGCGGTCAATTTAAAGTCAGGATTTCTGTTCGCATAAATTGCAAGCTCCCTTTGAAACTCATGCAATGAAACCGGGGCGCCGTTTACAATAGCAACAGCGTCTTTATCCTGTTTCTGTTTTGCCGCCCCGCATGATGTAAAAACAGGAATTATCAGGATAGAAAGGACAATCAGAAGTACCCGCATCCTCTTCACGTCCTTATTTCTTTGCCTTCTGCTTGTCATAATTTTCAATAACCCTGCCGGTCAGGTCTATTGTATTAGGCATGTAGAGTACACTGGCGTCCTTTTCAAGGATAAGTGTGTACTTTCCCTCGTCTCCGAGTTTTGATATGACCTCACGAATTTCACCGATCATTTTAACCGTAATCGCCTTGTCCATTTCTCTCAGCGTAGACTCCGTCTCATCCCTGAGCCGTCTCAGATCCCTCGCATCTTTCTGAAAATTATCTTCCTTCTCCTTTTTCGCCGAATCTGATATTCCACCTTTATCTATTTCTGAACGAAGTTTCTTCAACATTTCTTCTTTCTCAGTAAGGGCCTTCTTTTTCGCTGTCATTTCACCTTCAAACAAACCCCTGGCCTCTTTTCCACCCGTTGATTGAATAATTACCTTCTGAAGATCCACAACACCTATCTTTACTGCATCAACCTTGTCTGCAGCATTCAGCGGATTCGAAAGTATCATAGCTGCTATCAACACTGATGCAAAAACCAGAACAACCTTCTTCATAAATATCCCCCTTTGGTTACTTTGAAATATTTCGACTGTTTTAAAATTTCATCCTCTTATGCTCTGACATCATAAAATCCATAAGCGTATCGGCAATCTTTGCCCATTCCTCCATACTGACATCCTCAGGGCGCCTGTTCTGGTCTATCTCTGCGGCATTAAGGACATTCTTTATAATTTCCTTGCTGTGGCCTGACAAAGAGAGCGAATTGAGCAATGTCTTTCTTCTGTAATAAAAGGCTGATTTAATAAGCCCCCAGAACAACCCTTCGTTTCTTACATCTACTGCTACCCTTTCCCTTGGTACAATTTTCAAAACTGACGAGTCAACCTTTGGTTCAGGATAAAACATCTTCCGTGACACATTAAATGCTATCTCAGGAAGTGCATAAAACTGAACGGCTATGGATAATATCCCGTAGTCTTTACTGCCCGGCGATGCAACAACACGTTCGGCAACCTCTTTCTGGAGCATAATCGTCATTGAATCAACCATATCTCGCAGTTCTATAAGGCGGAAGAGGATAGGAGTGGACATATAGTAGGGGAGATTTGCCACCACCTTGAATCTTGTACCGATCTGATGATAGTGAAATTGGAGCGCATCCGCCTCTACTATCGTAAGGTTTGGATAAGAGGCAGCACGTTCATTAAGATTTCCGATCATCGAGCTGTCTATCTCTATGGCAATGACCTCGGACGCCAAATCTGCCATCCTGAATGTCAGAGCGCCCCTGCCAGGCCCAATCTCAACAACCACATCTTCCCTGTGAATGTCCGCAGTCTCTATTATTTTTGATATGATTTCAGGATCCTGAAGAAAGTGCTGTCCAAGATGCTTCTTCGGACGCCCCGGCCGTTCCTGCTTTTTATTTAGATTGTTGCCGCTGTCGCCATCTTTATGCATGAGTAAATCCCACCATTTCTACGGCCATCTTTAACGCCTCAATCAGACTCCCCGGATCCGCACAGTCTTTGCCGGCTATGTCATATGCCGTTCCGTGGTCTACAGAAGTCCTGATAAAGGGCAGGCCAACTGTTACATTGACAGCCTTCCCAAAGGCAAGAAGTTTTAACGGTATCAGCCCCTGGTCATGATACATGGCTACGACTATATCGTAGTAGCGCTCTTTTGCCTTATGGAACAGGGTATCTGCTGGGAGCGGGTCGCTCACATCCAGCCCTTCCCCGCGCGCCTCAATAATCGCAGGCATGATCACATCCCATTCCTCCGTGCCAAAAAGTCTCCCTTCCCCTGCATGCGGATTAAGCGCCGCTACTGCAATCCTCGGGGCCTTTGTCTGGAAATATCCCATAGCCTTATGGGCAAGACGGATGGTTCTAAGCACTTTGTCTTTTTTTATGTGCCTGAATACCTCTTTTAATGCCATGTGTGTCGTAACGAGTATAACACGCAAGCCCCCGCCAACCATCATCAGACCAAAATCTTTTGTACCGGCCAGTTCAGCAAAGAGTTCAGTATGTCCGGGGTATTGAAAACCTGCCGCATTGATGATCTCCTTATTTATCGGGGCCGTGGTAATCGCATCTATATTTTTTGAGAGCGCAAGCTCTGCGGCCTTTTTTATGTACGCGACAGCAGCAGAACCACAGGTCTTGCCAGGCACACCATACTTTAGTTCCTTTACGTCAACATTGTTCAGATCAACAACTTCAACCTTACCGCTGCCTGCCGGAGGCGATGCAATCTTTTCAACCTTCTTTATCTCTCCCCTGAGCCTGCACTTCTTTAAGATATTCCTTATGACCTCTGCATCCCCTATCACAACAGGACGGCATATCTTGCTGATGTCATACTCGAGGATAGCCTTTACAATAATCTCCGGTCCTATGCCGGCCGGGTCTCCCATTGTTATTCCTATTACAGGCCTCTTTGCAGTACTCATGCGCACCACCCCCTTCACCTGAAAATCCCCGTTATTAACCACAAAGACACAAAGGGCACAAAGAATTATATTTTATATACACCATCCAAAAATGCTCCTATGTACCCGTCATTCCCACGGAACCTGTCCCCGCAGGATTTAAGCGGGGAGTGGGAATCCAGAATCAGGCCCCGTTCTGGATTCCCGCTTACGCGGGAATGACGTTAACTACACAGTAAATGACTTTGTGTTTAACTTTCATTTGCACTGCCTACCATCCTGCCTTCCGGCTCGAGATGCACCACAACTTCCGTTACCTCAGCAAACTCTTTTTTGATCCTTCCTTCAACCTTATGTGCCAGCTCATGTGCTTCTGATATGCCCATATCAGGTGCCACATGAAGCCTCAAATCAACGAATACATCTGTCTGGGTACCACGCGACCTTACATCATGGCATTCTGTCACACCATCAACGCCAAGGGCAACATCTCTTATGTGCTCCGGATTTATCCTGGAGTAATCACTCAATACCTTTGCAGACTCGAACAGTATTTGGTAGCCCGTCCTGCCGATCAGTATGGCAATGATGAAGGCCGCTATAGGGTCTATAACAGGCAGGCCGGCATACACAGCAGCAAGACTGATCAAAACAGCCGCAGAGGCAAAGATATCACTCCTTGTGTGCATAGCATCCGCTATTAGTATATCACTTTTCAGCTCCCTGCCCCTTGATCGCTCCCATGTCATTACAAAAATATTGATACCTGTTGTAGCCAGGATAACGAGGAAGCTGAAGCCTGTGACATGGGGTACTGCTGAATCCGTAAACCTTAACCAGGCATCCCGTAATACATGATAGCACGTAAGGAACAGGAGGATAGATATGCCAAGTGACGCCAGCGTCTCGTACTTCTTGTGTCCATAGGGGTGGTCCTTGTCAGGGGGGTTGTAGGCAAGCCATATACCCACAAGTCCGACAACGTTTGACGTCCCGTCAAAGAACGAATGATAGCCGTCCGCAACCATACTAAGGGATTCCGACATCTGACCATAAACCAGTTTGGCAAGGGCTGCTATCATGTTGAGGAGGAGCGTGTAAGTGAGGACTTTTCTTACAGAAACATAAGAATTCATCGGTGTTATTATAGTCTACAGAAGGGGGAAAGGCAACAGATATCCCCCCTGCAAGATAATGTATCATAGCTTGTCTCAGGGATGGGATGGGGTACGCTATCGAGCTGTCTGATAAGGACATCTCTTGTTATTATTCAAAATCCAATTTCTTGAGAATCAATTTTAACTGATTGTTATCTGAAATTGTGTCAATGTAAAATAGTCCTGGCGAGCAATCAATGCTTTGAGATGTAGTCATCTTAATGTTCATTGCTGATTTTATTACTTCAGTCATAAAGGCAGTATTGTCAGATTGGTCTTTAACATTCCCGAGTTGCCAGCCGTTATTGATGGTAATATCAGCTCCAGTTTTTCCAAGACCAGATTTAATAGATATAAGATATGGTTTTCTTAAATCCGGAAGAGTAAAAGCATGATAGATCTTGCGCTTTTCCAGATCCTCGCAGTCCCTATTCTCTATGCAAAGCGCAAAGACCTGTTCTTTGTTACTTCGTGCCATTTTCACAATCCAGAAGGCATTAAAGAGATGGCGCTATTTTAAGGAGGTCTTTACCCTCATGTCAACATTTTCCATGGCAATGAACTGTTGGTTTGCCTGGAGGAGTATGATACAATAGGCTGATTTTGAGAATAAGGGGGTAAGGAGATGTTCGATCGAATTACATTTGATCCACGTATCATGGGTGGACGGGCCTGTATCCGGGGGATGAGGATCACGGTTTCTCTGGTTGTCAACCTGGTGGCCAACTGGATGACAACGGAAGAGATACTGAAGGAGTATCCGGATCTGGAGCCGGCAGATATCCGGCAGGCGCTCCAATATGCGGCCTCACTGGCCAGTGAGGAAGTGCATTCTCTGACAGGAAACTGGCCTTGAAATTCCTGGCGGATATGGGTGTCTCCATGAGCACTGTGTTGGCACTCCGTGAGCATGGACACGAGGCGGTTCATCTCCGCGAGGAGAACCTGGGGCGTCTTCCTGATGGCGCCATCATGGAAAAGGCCAGGCGTGAGGGACGGATCGTCTTGACATTTGATCTGGACTTCGGAGATATACTGGCTGCCAGCGCTCAGACTCTCCCCAGCGTTATTATCTTTCGGTTGCACAACCAGATCCCCTCATCGGTAACACCAAAATTATTGAAGGTTATATCGAAGCGCAGCAATGAACTGGCAGAAGGCGCCATCATCATTGTAGAGGATGCCCGATACAGACTGCGCCGGTTGCCTCTGGAACCATCAAGAGAGGAATAAAAGATGTTGTACCTGACAAGGGGCAGATTACAACTATGAGAAATGAGGCCAACTGTGCGCATTACCGATATTCCTGAAATCAGCAAATTGAGTACGCCGGAAAAGATCCTGCTGGTTGAGGATCTGTGGGACGCAATCGCTTTAGATGAATCGGGTGTGCCTGTCCCTCAGAGCCATAGGGAAGAGTTGGACAGGAGGCTTAAAAAATATGGTCCTTCCGGAATTGTCGTGGGTCGGTAAGTCTTGTATGATAGGTCCCCAAGGAGGGGATACCGATGCGAGATACCGACCTGTACAGACAAGTTCTCGGGTTGCAGGAGCCGTGGTTTGTGGAA
>JADZCV010000004.1 GCA_020851375.1 Nitrospirota bacterium
AGAGGGGCGAAATAAAGGGAGTTTTTGGTGTGGATCTGAAATTCGAAGATGTAGTGAAGATTGACAGGCGAATGGTGGCAGGTACTGTATCAGCAGGTGAAAAGGGCGGCGTTGAAGGGGAGATAATTTAGGCGTCAGTCAGGAGTAAAGCTATTCCGGAGGTGAAAGTGGTGCGTCGTAATAAAATAACTATAGTAGGTTCCGGGAATGTAGGTGCATCTGCGGCCCAGAGGATTATGGAGAAATCTCTCGGAGATGTTGTATTAATTGATATCATAGAGGGGATTCCGCAAGGTAAGGCGCTTGATATACTTGAAGCTGCATCTTTGAGTTGTTCTGATGTACATGTTACTGGAACCAATAACTATGATGACACGGCTGGGTCCGACATAGTAGTCATTACAGCGGGTCTTGCAAGAAAACCTGGCATGAGCCGCAGAGACCTGCTGGAAAAGAATGCAGGCATAGTAAAGGGTGTAACATCAGAAGTCGTGAAGAGGTCTCCTGACTCTATACTTATTGTAGTGACAAACCCAATGGACCTGATGGCATATGTTTCGTATACTGTCTCAGGTTTTCCAAAACATCGTGTAATAGGAATGGGTGGTGTTCTTGATTCCTCGCGCTTTAAGTGTTTTATTGCATCTGAACTGAATGTATCTTCCGACAATATTCAGGCATTTGTTCTTGGCGGGCATGGAGATCTTATGGTGCCTCTTGCGAGATTTTCAACTGTAGCCGGGATCCCTATAACTGACCTGCTGTCAAAGGCATGCATTGACAAGATGGCAGAACGTACAAAGTTTGGAGGCGGGGAGATTGTAGAACTGCTTAAGACAGGAAGCGCCTATGTCGCCCCGGCAGCTTCCATAGTTGAAATGGTTGAGGCAATACTCCGTGACAGGAAAAAGATAATGCCGTGTTCAGCTTATCTGGATGGAGAGTATGGTATGAAGGGGATATTTTCAGGTGTGCCTGTAAAACTTGGGAGCAAGGGGATAGAAGATATTATTGAAATAAAGCTTACAGATGAAGAGAAGGATGCCTTTTCCAGGTCTGCAGAAATGATAAGGAGCGGAGTAGAGGAGCTGAAGGAATTTCTAAAATGAGACGCATTCATTTTAACGACATTGTAGATAAGGTCAGGGACATGTGTATGGATGCGAATTACAACCTCAGCGCAGATGTCACTGCGGCGTATGAAAAGGCGCTTGAAACAGAGAGGTCTCCCCTTGGGCAGGAGGTCCTCAGGCAGATTATTCAAAATTCTGAGATAGCAGCGAAGGAGGCAATGCCGCTTTGCCAGGATACAGGTCTTGCTGTATTTTTCGTAGAGATTGGTCAGGATGTATCCATTGCAGGCGGCCTTTTGAGTGATGCCATAAATGAAGGAGTGAGGCAGGGGTACAGTAAGGGATATCTCCGGAAATCTGTTGTCGAAGAACCTGTTTTCAACAGGAGAAATACCTCAGACAACACTCCGGCCATTATCCATACTGAAATTGTTGCAGGTGAGGAGATCAGGATCAAACTGGATATTGCAGGCGGCGGTTGTGAAAATATGGCAGCGCTGAAGATGCTTCGTCCTGCTGATGGAATAGAAGGGGTGAAGAACTTTGTTGTTGATTCTGTGAGAAATGCTGCTGCAAATCCCTGCCCGCCTGTAGTCGTGGGGGTGGGCATAGGGGGTGACTTTGAAAAGGCGGCGATCCTTGCAAAAAAAGCCCTGTTAAGACCTGTGGGTCAGCCTAATGCAAGGATGGATGTGGCAGCCCTTGAGGAAGACCTCCTTAAGAGGGTTAATCAGACCGGCATCGGGCCGGTAGGCCTTGGCGGCACTACAACGGCCTTTGCAGTGCACGTTGAGGTGCACCCATGCCATATCGCAAGCCTTCCCGTAGCTGTAAATATTGGATGTCATTCCAGCAGGCATAAGAGTATAGTGATTTAGAGAAAGCAGGTGCTATGTCAGTTAAAAAGTTAAAGACTCCATTGACAGATGCTGTAATTTCAGACCTCAGGGCCGGCGACAGGATAGAAATCAGCGGTGTTTTGTATACAGCAAGGGATGCTGCTCACAAGAGACTTGTTCAGATGATCAGGGATGGGGAGAAGTTGCCCTTTGATCTTGCCGGGCAGGTAATATATTTTGTCGGCCCCACACCTGCAAAACCAGGGATGCCTATAGGGTCAGCAGGCCCCACTACAAGCGGAAGGATGGATCCGTATTCTCCGTTCCTTATAGAGCACGGACTTAAAGGAATGATCGGCAAGGGTGGCCGGGGCAAAGAAGTGGTAGAGGCAATGCTCAGACACAAATGTGTCTATTTTGCAGCAATCGGCGGCGTTGCTGCACTACTGTCGAAAAAGATTAAGAAGGCTGAAGTTATAGCCTTTGATGACCTTGGTACGGAGGCTGTTCGTAGGATCGAAGTGGAAGACTTTCCAGTTATCGTCATAAATGACATACATGGCGGTGACATGTATAAAAAAGGCATGTCTGAGTATTCAATCTCTTAACCTTTTTTAAAAAACATGCAAGATTCGTGCTTATTTTCTTTACTTGAATACCTGTTTGTGATATAGTTCAGTCCGAATCGTTCTCCAAAATCATGCGTATTACAAGTAAATGGAAGCTCCTGATTGGGATAATATATATTGCTCTGTTTACTGTAATTGTTGCGGGTTTTCTTGCGGGTGATAAAGATGTCCACAAAAGGCAATCGGTTATGCAGACTCTGGGGGATACAGCACAAAAGATAGAGGACTTCTATCTAACCAGGATCGCCAACTCTAAAATAGAGTGGGAAGTGGGGGCGAGAAACGCCACGATAGCAAGCGGGGAGGAAGATGCCGTGCTGCAGAATATAAATATTACCCACATGACCCCTTCCGGCTCAACCATAGTATTAACTGCGGATAATGGAAGATACAATGTAGGTACTAACTCTTTCTTTATTGAAAAGGGAGAGAATGACGTTAGCATAAGAATAGCGCAGGATATAGTGATTAATGTCGGAGACCTTGTCTGGTCAGATGAGGACAGACAGGTTCGAAGTTCCGGAATGGTTCGTGTTACGGGCCAGACTTTTGTTCTTGATGGTGAAGAACTTGTAGCGGACCTCGACACTGGAGTTTATGAGATCAGGAAAAATATCAAGGCAAGGATTTGGTAGGCGCCGGACTCTGGCTGTTTTCATGTCCATTGTCATGCTGCTTGCTTTGCCGGTAGTTTGTACAGGCCAGAATGATTCTGTAACCAGGTTTGTCAGTCAGGATCAGGGGAGGCCGCTTACCATTACTTCAAGCAGGATGATACTGAATAATCAGTTAAATACGATAATATTTGAGGGTAATGTCACTATTGCGCAGGATGCGATGACACTTAAGGCCGATACAGTGGATGCAGTGTTTGAACCTGCAGCAGGATCAGAAAGTAGCCATACAGAAGGAGCAGAAAGGAAGAGGACCCTTTCTACTATAACTGCCACAGGAGATATAAAGTTTATTCAGGGATTGAGGACAGTCTATGCAAACAGGGCTGTCTATTTCAAGAAAGATGAAAAGGTCGTTTTTACAGGTTCTCCAAATATCCGGGAGGGACAGGACGAATTAAGAGGAGAGAAAATAACAGTATTTATTCTGGAAGACAGGGTCGTTGTTGAAGGAGGAGAAGCAATAATACATCCAAAGTAGGTGAGTGATGACCAGCCTTAGGATTGAGAATATAGAGAAATACTATAAAAACCGAAAAGCAGTAGATAACGTAAGTATAACGGTTAATCAGGGGGAGGTAGTAGGGGTTCTTGGTCCTAACGGGGCAGGAAAGACTACTATATTTTCTGTCATAATCGGATTATTAAAACCTACTTCAGGCCGCATATTACTTGGGGATATGGATATCACATATCTCCCTACATATAAGAGGGCAAGGCTTGGTTTATGCTACCTTCCACAGGAACCGTCAATATTCAGAAAACTGACAGTGGAAGAAAATATTATGGCCATACTTGAGTTTCAGGCTATGTCTTCATATGAGCGCACTGACACTTTAAATCGTCTGATGAAAGAGCTCAATATAAATAATCTGGCAGGCCAGCCGGCCAATACACTGTCGGGCGGCGAGAGAAGGCGAGTTGAAATCGCCCGTGCGCTTGCCTCTTCTCCTGCCTTTATCTTCCTTGACGAGCCGTTCGCCGGCATAGATCCCATTTCTATAATTGACCTGCAGCATATCATCAGTCAGTTGAAAAACAGGAATATAGGTGTCCTGATAACAGACCATAATGTTCAGCATACGCTTGAAGTATGCGACAGGGTTTACATATTAAATGAGGGTGTGATACTTAAATCCGGCACTCCGCATGATATTGCATCGAGCGTTGAAGTCAAGGCCAAATATCTCGGGGAGAGATTTAAGCTTGATAATCTTTAGAAATCAACATCAGGAGGGGACGCGATGGACACGAAATTAGACCTTAGACTTACACAGAAACTTATCATGACCCCTCAGCTCCAGCAGGCCATAAAATTACTTCAACTGTCGAAGCTTGAACTGGAACAGACGGTTAATCAGGCCCTTCTTGAGAATCCCTTTCTCGATGAGGCACAGGTTGAAACAACGGAAACAGAGGAGGATGAGGCTTATAAGACGACTTCTGCGTCTGAGCTTGCCTCGAAGCCTGAAGACGATGAAGGAGGGGCCCTCTCGCCCCTTGATGGAGAAAATCTTAAATGGGGAGAATATTTATCTGACGATGGCTTTGATAATAAGGAGACGGGATATTATAAGGATAACGAAGAAGATGGAATGACCTATGATCAGATGTTGACAAGACCTTCATCCCTGTCTGATCACCTGTCGTGGCAGTTGAACCTTGCAACCTCTGATCCGGATATTATTAAGGCCGGTGATATTATCATTGGGAATCTCGATGACAATGGATACCTTCAATCCTCTCTTGAAGAGGTAACAGCCGCAAGCGGAGTATCAGTTGAAAAGGCCGGTGAGGCATTAAGCCTTCTGCAGCAGTTTGATCCCCCCGGCATTGCAGCAAGGGACTTGCGCGAGTGCCTGCTTATCCAGCTGGCACAGCTTGGCGTAAAAGGAACGATCGTAGAGACTATTGTTTCAGAGCATCTCTCTGATTTTGAGAAAAAGCGGTTTCCTGCCATCGCCCGCAGGCTTGGCATTACCCTGGAAGATCTGGCTCATGCCCTGAAGGTCATCGAGAGGCTTGAACCAAAGCCAGGCAGATTATTCTATGCATCGGACAATCTTGCTATAATTCCTGATGTCTTTGTAGTCAAGCATGAGGGAGAATATGTGGTATTGCTGAATGATGATGGTATTCCGAGACTTAAACTCAATCCCACATACAGACGGATGCTCAGGGGTGGTACTGAAATTGCTGATGAGGCAAAAGGATACCTTGAAGAGAAATTCCGTTCTGCCATCTGGATGATCAGAAGCATTGAACAGCGCAACAGGACAATTTATAAGGTGGCACAAAGCATAGTTAAATGTCAGGAGGACTTTCTTGAGAAAGGTATAAATAACCTGAAGCCCCTGACGCTGAGAGAGATTGCAGAGGATATTAACATGCATGAATCTACTGTAAGCCGTGTCACGCATAATAAATATATATGTACACCTCAGGGCATATTTGAATTAAAATACTTTTTCAGCAGCGGCCTTAATACAAGTGACGGAAATAGTTGTTCGTCAAAAAGTGTCAGGGACATGATCCACAAGCTTATTACGGATGAAAACCACCAGAAGCCGTTCAGTGACCAGCAGATTATGGAATATCTGAAAGGACAGCAGATTGAAATAGCAAGAAGGACTGTAGCCAAGTACAGGAAAGAATTAAAGATACCTTCTGCGAGCAGGCGTAGAAAACTATCAATATGAGATTTAACAATCTCCGAGTTGTCGTTATCAGCGGCCTGTCCGGGGCAGGCAGGAGCAGCGCACTCAAATGTTTCGAAGACCTTGGTTTTTTCTGCATAGACAATCTTCCTCCGCAATTACTTCCCAAATTTGTTGAATTGTGCACTCAGGCCAGGACTGATATCAGCAAGATTGCACTCGGGATCGATATCCGTGAGCGTGATTTTTTTTCTGAGTTCGAAAATGTTCTGAGTGAGTTGATGGCAGCAGGGTTCCCGATTGAAATAGTCTATCTTGAGGCACGGGACGAGATGCTAGTGCGGCGATTCAGTGAAACGAGGAGGCCTCACCCGCTGGCGATGAACAGGTCTGTCATAGACGGGATAAGGCTTGAGAGGGACATGCTCAGGTGGCTGCGTGACAAGGCCACACTGATAATTGACACTTCGGATTTCAGCATCCACCAGCTGAAGAACGAGGTCCTGAGGCATTTCTTTGAGGCTGAGAAGAATAAGAAAATAATGGTAAATATAATTTCCTTCGGTTTTAAATATGGGGTTCCATATGATGTTGACCTCCTGTTTGACATAAGGTTTCTTCCCAATCCCAATTTCGTGACTAATCTCAAGCCCTTGTCCGGCAGGGACAGAGAGGTCTCAGAATATCTTGAGGCAAGTCCTGTGACAGTGACCTTTCTGGAGAAATTCTTTCCCTTTATTGAATTTCTGATGTCACAGTATGAACAGGAAGGGAGATATTATCTGAGTATAGGCATTGGCTGTACAGGCGGCCGTCACAGGTCAGTATTCATCGCTGAGACGCTTCAAAGACATATTGAGCACATGGGTTATGATACTGCATTACGTCACAGAGATATCGAAAGGGTAAAGGTGTAACAGATGCCTTCTTATATCGTCGCGATAACAGGGGCAAGCGGGGCGGTCTACGGAACGCGCCTGATATCCTTCCTGGTCAAACATGGTTTTACTGTGCATCTGACTGTTACTAAAGAGGCATGGTGGATACTTAAAGATGAGGCAGAATTGTTTGCTGAAGGCACAGAAGATGAAATCAGATCATCATTGTGCGGCTATTTTGGGGTGTCACGCGAGATGCTTTATTATTATGATGAAAATAACATGAAGTCACCCATATCCAGCGGTTCGTTTCGCAGTAATGGAATGATTATTGTCCCTTGTTCTATGAAAACAGTTGCATCAGTAGCATCCGGAGTATCGTCTAATCTTGTCGGACGTTCTGCCGATGTTATATTAAAGGAGCAGAGGAAGCTGATTATAGTTCCGAGAGAAACGCCATTGAACACGGTGCATCTTAAAAACCTCCTTACCCTTTCAGAAATGGGAGTTCATATTATCCCGGCCATGCCGGCCTTCTACAACAAGCCGGAGACCATAGCAGATATGGTGGCATTTATTGTAGGACGCATTCTTGATGCGCTCTCTATTGACAATCAAATATACAGCAGATGGGATGGGAGGTAAAAGGTCTTGACTACTGTAATTATATTAAGTATAGTTACTATAGTTTTTAATCCGGAGGGTTCAGGTCAAGCCCCTTTGTCTCCGCAATTCAATGAATGCCTGAACCCATAAATAAAATATTGCCGGAGACAAATCATTCTGAGAGATGAGCAAAGACAAGAAGTATTATGCAAATGACATATGCAAACTATTTGATATCTCAAAAGCAACACTGTTTCGGTGGGAGAATGCAGGATTGATTTCGAATATCAGCAGGGACTGGCGTAACTGGCGCATTTACAGCAGGGACAACATTGAAGAAATAAGACAGATTATTCATTCAAAGGAAAAGAGATAAAGTAATGTTCTTCCGCAAAAAGAAAGCTGCGATCGGCATAGATATTGGTTCAAGTTCAATTAAAGTAATTCAGTTGACAGAATCAGAGGGGCGTTATACTCTTAACAAATTTGGAATTGCCGCACTGGCCCCTGAGATAATTGTTGACGGAACCGTGATGGATTCAGTAAGGTGTATTGAGACATTGCAGAATCTTATAAAGGAACAGGACATCACAATAAAGGATGCCGTTATATCCGTGTCCGGTAATTCAGTTATAGTAAAAAGAGTGACTTTGCCGCAGATGTCTGAAGATGAACTTGCTGAATCCATTAAATGGGAAGCAGAACAGTACATCCCCTTCGACATCAACGAAGTAAACATGGACTTTCAGATTCTGAATACTTTTACAGGCGCTGATGGAAAGCAGCAGATGAATGTCCTCCTGGCTGCTGTAAAGAAAGACAAGCTCACAGATTATTCTTCTCTTATTATTGAGGCAGGCCTGACCCCGGTAATAGTAGATATTGATTCATTTGCGATAGAGAATATGTATAACGCCAATTATGATATAAACGAGAATGAGACTGTTGCGCTCATTAACATAGGCGCCGGCATTACTAATATCAATATCCTGCAGGGGAGTATGTTTGCATTTACAAGAGATATCTCCATAGGCGGCAACAGATATACTGAATCCATACAAAAAGATCTCGGGCTTTCCTTTGATGATGCTGAAAAGATCAAGAAGGGAGAAACTGCTGAGGGTCCTGACACCTCTGACATTGATTCAATCATCGAGAACGTCTCAACAGAGATTACAAGTGAGATTACAAGGTCTTTTGGTTACTTCAAGGCAACTATGGGGAGTGAGAACATTAACAAGGTGCTTCTCAGCGGAGGGTCGTCAAAGATACGGAATCTGAATTCGTTCCTGCAGGAGAGGCTTGAACTTCCTGTGGAATTTATTAATCCATTCAGAATGATTGATATACCTCCTTCATTTGACTCGGATTATATCAATAGTATTGCCCCGCTTGCAGCTGTAGCTGTGGGACTTGGGCTAAGAAGGCTGGATAACAGATGATTAAAATAAACCTTCTTCTTACAAAGAAATCAAAGGGAGGTGTTGTAAATCTGAAGTTTGGAGTGCCATCTTCAGCCCTGTTTGTGATCATATCCGTTATTGTTGTTATTTTGCTGGAAGGATACACATGGTACTGGCTCAGCAGCACGAAATCATATCTTACTGCAGAAAAACAGACCCTTGAGGTGCGCCTGGCGGATTTAAGAGAAAAGGTCAAAGAGGTCGAGAGTTATGAAAAGGACAAAAAACTTTTTGAGCAGAAGATTTCTATCATCCAGAATTTGAAGAAGTCGCAAAAGGGGCCTGTAAGGGTATTGGATGAGGTCAGCAGGATGCTGCCTGAAAGGGTCTGGCTTATTTCAATAAGAGAAAAAGACGGAAGTATAATCGTCACAGGCGCAGGAATGACAAATGATGACATAGTAAAGTATGTGAACAATCTTAAATCATCCAGGTTATTTCAGAATGTCCAGTTAACAGAATCGAGGCAGGTTGTTGACACAGGTATTCCTGTGTACAACTTTAATCTTGTATTTAATATTAACCTTGAGTCGGTATAATAATTATGAACTTTGAGTCAATCGACAATATGCCACGTTCACAAAAGATCATCCTGATTGTCCTTTTGTTTGCGATAATCATAGGTGGTTTCGTTTATTTCATCTTCCTGCCAGGCAAGGCGCAGGTTGATGTCCTGTCTAAAAGTGTTTCTGATCTTAACCATGAAATCATGATTAATGAGGTAAAATTAAGGAGGCTTGATCAGCTCAAGATGGAGAATGCACAACTGCAGGCGCAGCTAAATGCACTGCGGGCACAGCTTCCGGCAGAGGCAGAAGTGTCAGGATTGCTTAAACAGATTTCTGATTTGAGCATCGAATCAGGATTAAGTGTCAAGTTATGGAAGCCGGGAGCGCGTAAGAAAGATCCATCCGGCCTGTATACTGAAATTCCGGTGGATGTAGAGGTATCTGGAGGATATCATGCACTTGGCTCCTTCTTTGACAAGGTAAGCAAGCTGCCCAGGATTGTTAATATTACAGGATTGAATATGGATTCAGCAAAGGTTTCAGGGCGAACTGTTTTTATTCAGGATAAATTTGTTGCCACTACATTTGCAGCAGAGGAGAAATAATATTAATTTAACTAATATGAAGACGCTTATTATAGTTGTCATATTATTTGTTTTATCCGGTTGTTCAGAACAGCCGGTGAATCCTGTCCAACAGCCCCCTGTTTCAAAGGCATCTGCCGGAGCCGGACAGGACAAGGATAGTGCTGCATCAACTGCCGGGACAGAGATGACAGCAGACGCACGTTTAGAGTATACTTACATGCCTGCCGGACGGAGGGACCCGTTCAAATCTCTTATTCTGGGATTAAAGGAGAAAAAGGTCGCCGGGCTTACTCCACTGCAGCTTAGGGGCCTGAGTGAATTAAAGGTTATAGGTATTATGTGGGACGGCAAGGCCTATACTGCCATGATAGAAACCCCTGATGGAAAGGGGTATCTGATTAAGGAAGGTGTGCTTGTAGGACCTGAAGGAGGAGTTGTCACCAGAATCTCAGCGGATGCTGTGACGATTGAAGAGAAATTCTCAGATATTTATGGAAGGAAGCAAACGAAAAAGACTGTATTGGGACTCCGTCCCAAAGAGGAGGCGGTGGATGAAGATATTTAATTTCAAGGCGGCTGTTTGTGTGTCACTCATAGCCGGATTTATTGTTGTCAGCCCGGCTTTGGGCGACCGGGTCAGTGCTTCTGAATATACCGGGGATGTGCAAACGCCTGACACGGCGGTATTGAAGAAGATTGACATTGTTGAGTTGCCGGCAAGTACGCAGATTCTGCTTGAAGCAGGAAATTCGTTAAAATATACATCCTTTACCCTGATGGACCCTCCAAGATTGGTTATAGATCTGCCAGGTGTTTCACTCGGTGAATTTACCAAACCTATTACAGTTGGCAAAGGGGCAGTTGTGGAGATCGTCCCGGTAGAGGCGGATCTGCCTTTAAGGGTTGCCAGATTAAGCATCAAGCTTGCAATTGACGTAAAGGATCCCCAGATATTCAGTAAATCAAATGTACTTATAATTGAAATACCATCAACAATGCCTGCCAGAGGCGCTGATAAGGCGACTGCCGTTCCTCCGCTTAATATGGTCAGGGAACTGATATTCAATGAGACCGGCGATAAGAGCAGCATCAGGATTGTTGCAGATAATGAAATCAATGCTGATGCTTTTATAGTCGAAGGAGACAAGCTTGTTGTTGACGTGAAAGATTCGGATAATTCGATAAAATCTTCCGAGAAGGTTGTGGAAAGCAGTCTTATTTCTAAAATCAGGATTGGAAATCATCCGGCGCCGTCCCATAAAGTCAGATTTGTTGCAGATCTCAAGAAGGCAGTCAAGTATGAAGTAAACAAACAGGGCAGGGAAATAACAATAGATGTTTATTCAAAAGGGGATAAGGGACGACCCAAGGTTCAGTTGGCATCAATTGCTCCGGTACCTGTTGGCGGAGATGGTAATCCCGGAGATACTAATTCTGCTGTAAGCACCACAGAAAAAACTCCTGCTGCAAGTGAAAAAAGTGAAGAAGTTGTGGCACCGAAGACTGCCGTTCAACCTGTTGCTGAACAGCCGCAGCCGCCTAAAGAAAAAAAGAGTGCAACGCCTTCACAGACGGCAAATGTCACACCGGAGAAGAAGAATGGTCAGAACAGCGTCAAGAAGGTATCACTTGATTTTCAGGATGCTGATATCGTAAATGTGCTGAGACTTCTCGCTGAGGTCAGCAAACTCAATATGATAATCGGCGACAATGTGAAAGGTAAAATAACCATCAAGATGCTTGATGTGCCCTGGGACCAGGCCCTCAACATCATCCTGAAAATGAAAGGACTCGGCAAGATATACGAGAACAACGTGGTCAGGATTGATACACTGGTAAACATAGCTCAGCAACAGGAAGAGGAGGCACGGGCCAAGGATGCCATGGTTAAGGCAGAGGACTTGTCTACAAAGATAATTCCTGTTAATTATGCGAAGGCAAAGGAGGTAGCCGACTCTATAAAGAAGACACTCAGTTCAAGGGGGGATATGACAATTGATGATCGCACCAATACCCTGATAGTTAAAGATGTGGCAGATAAACATGAAGAGATTGTCCAGCTTCTTAAAACACTTGACAGGCCGACACCTCAGGTTTTGATCGAGGCAAGGATTGTGCAGGCAGACTCCAACTTTGCAAAAGATCTCGGGGTGCAATGGGGCGGCAATTATACCTCCAGCCCGGGTGATTACACTATGAGTGTCGTATCCGGCCCATCAGGGACAGTAGGCGCACCTACAACAGGTTTTGCCGTTAATCTGCCTGCAAGTGGTCTTGCGGGATCAAAAGGGAGCGTTGGATTTACAATAGGAAAGACTGTTGGAGATGCGTTTAACCTTGATCTCAGGCTGTCTGCCGGAGAGACTAAGGGATTGACAAAGATACTGTCTGCTCCAAAGATTGCAACCCTTGACAACAGGGAAGCAATTATTCAACAGGGCGAATCCATTCCATACAAGACCTATTCTCAGGAAGGTACGAAGACAGAGTTTATTGATGCGACCCTGACTCTTAAAGTAATACCAAAGGTTACGCCTGATGGCCATATATCAATGAATATTAAAATTACCAAGAACCGTCAGGGGTCAATAGTAGTTGAAGGTACCCCGAGCATCAACAAAAAAGAGGCGACAACAGAGGTGCTCGTAAGAGATGGAGAAACGACTGTAATAGGCGGCATCTACGAATTGTCTGATACGGATAACGAAAATATGATCCCGTGGATACACAAGGTGCCTGTGCTTGGATGGTTATTCAAGAATACATCGAAATCAAATATAAAGAGCGAATTACTAATCTTTATTACACCTAAGATCATACCTGTAACTTCATGAGGGTTTTATGCTGCGCTTCCTGACAGCCGGGGAGTCTCATGGACAGCTTCTCATTGGAGTCATTGACGGCATCCCATCAGGGCTGGAACTTACCGCACAGGATATAAATCCGGATCTTGCCAGGCGCCAGATCGGCTATGGCCGCGGTGGCAGGATGCGGATTGAAAAAGATACAGCGGAGATTACCTGCGGCGTAAGATGGGGAAAGACCCTTGGAAGCCCGTTAGGCCTCTTAATCAGAAATAAAGACTGGGTAAATTGGACAGACAGGATGTCACCGGACCCTGCCCTGTCAGACTGCATCCCGCCTGAGACAAAACCAAGGCCAGGCCACGCAGACCTTTGCGGAATAATAAAATATGCTCACAATGATGTAAGAAACGTGCTCGAGAGGGCGAGCGCAAGAGAGACAGCGGTGAGGGTTGCTCTGGGCGCTGTTGCAAAGACTTTTTTGCGTTCGTTTTCTGTAAATATTTTAAGTCATGTAACAGAGATAGGCGGTGTCCGAGTGAAGCCCCGCAAGATGTCACTTGATGTGCTTTCAGACAGGGCCGAGAAATCGGATTTGCGTTGTGCTGACAAAAAGTCCGAAGCATTGATGAAAAAGAAGATTGATGAGGCGAAGAGGAAGGGTGATACTGTAGGAGGTGTGTTCGAGGTAATTGCGGCCAATGTCCCGCCAGGATTGGGAAGCTACGCACAATGGGACAGGAGGATGAATGCAAGGCTTGCATTTGCCGTAATGAGCATACAGGCCATAAAAGGTGTTGAGATCGGGATAGGTTTTGAGGCTGCAGGACGCTTTGGTTCTGACGTACACGATGCCATCTGCTATGACAGGAGTAAGCAAAAATTCTACAGAATGACAAACAGGGCTGGAGGGATTGAAGGGGGCATTACAAATGGTGAGAATATAATTGTGCGTGCGGCCATGAAGCCTATCGCAACGCTTTATTCCCCTATGGATTCAGTTGACATAAAGACCAGGAAACCGTTTAAGGCGACCGTTGAACGTTCTGATTACTGCGCAGTACCTGCCGCAAGCGTTGTAGGCGAGGCGATGGTGGCTGTTGAAATAGCCAATGCATTCCTTGAAAAATTTGGCGGTGATTCCATGGATGAAGTTCATCGGAATTATCAGGGTTACCTCGATTATATCAGCAAGATATAATAAAGCTCATTCATCAGTTAACCGTCATTTATCTTCGGAACTTGATATCAGAGTTTACAGGGATTTTCGGATGAACCGTCATGAGCCCTTCGACAAGCTCAGGGCTCACAAGGAGTCATGAAAAACGTCATTCCAGCGTAAGCGGGAATCCAGAGCGGGGCCTGATTCTGGATTCCCACTCCCCGCTTAAATCATGCGGGGACAGGTTCCGTGGGAATGACGGGTATACAGGAGCATTTTCAGGTGAATATCATCCTTACAGGCTTCATGGGCAGTGGAAAAACAGCAGTTGGCAGGAGCCTTGCCGGCAGGCTTGGTTACGCCTTTACAGATACGGACCTGCTTGTCGAGGCAAAGACAGGTAAAACCATAAACGAAATATTTGAGACAGATGGTGAGGCATTTTTCAGAAATCAGGAGACGATGATACTGGAAGAGCTGACAGGAGTCAATGAACGTGTAATATCTACAGGCGGCGGGATAGTTACAAAAGAGGAAAACATCATTAAGTTAAGAAAGATCGGTTTTATAATATGGCTTAAGGCATCTCCGGAGACGGTTTACAACAGGGTCTGCGATGAAAACCACCGGCCGCTTTTAAAAACAGATAACCCCCTTGAGCAGATTAAACGACTAATGTCCCGGCGTGAGCAGGCATATTCGAAGGCTGATTTAACGATTGACACAGACGGGCTTGAAGTTGATGATATAGTTGACATTATAATAGAAAAGGCAATGGGGAGAACGTAACCCTATGGATATAAAAAAAGTCAGGGTAGAGCTGGGACAGCGGAGCTATGATATATGCATAGGTCATGGCATACTTCAGGGACTCGCCGGTCACATGAAAATGCTTCCTGCAGGCAGGAAGGGTGCGATAATCACGAATCCAGGGTTAAACAAACTCTACGGTGAATCACTGAGCCGCAATCTGTCAGCCGAGGGTTACAGGATAACGACCATTGAAATTCCCGCAGGAGAGCGATACAAGACACTGAAATCTGTCAGCAGGATTTACGATATTCTTATCGGAGAAAAGTTTGAAAGAAACTCTTTCATAATAGCCCTTGGCGGAGGAGTCATCGGAGATATAGCCGGATTTGCAGCTGCGACATATCTCCGTGGCATCCCGTATATACAGATACCCACGTCTTTACTGGCCCAGGTTGACAGCAGTGTGGGCGGTAAGACCGGAGTTGACCACGCCCTTGGCAAGAACCTGATCGGTGCATTCTATCAGCCTCTCCTTGTATGGATAGATGCAGGTGTACTGAAGAGCCTCCCGAGGCGTGAACTTATCTCAGGTATGGGTGAGGTCATAAAGTACGGTGTCATAGCAGATGAGCAATTCTTTAAATTTACGGAAGAACGAATACGGGATATCCTGTCACTGAATGAAGACAGCCTTATACACACAGTATCCAGGTCTTGTGAGATAAAGGCAATGATAGTGGCCTCTGACGAAAGAGAGAGCGGTTTAAGGGCAATCCTGAACTTTGGCCACACGATGGGTCATGCAGTGGAGACAGCCACAGGCTACAGGAAATACAGGCACGGAGAGGCTGTGGCAATGGGCATGGTCTTCGCTGCAAAGCTTGCCGCTGGTCTGGGGTTATGCCGGGCGGATGTTTCTGAACGGATAGAGGGCCTTTGCAGGTCTGCCGGCCTCAGGACATCTCTCCCTGTTAAAGATATTTCAGTGCTTATGGATATCCTCCGCAGGGATAAAAAGGTTGTCAATGAGAAGTTACGATTTGTACTGCCTCTCAGGATTGGAGAGGTAAAGATAGTTGAAGATGTTGACAATGATGTCTTGCAGAGCACCCTACAATTATGTTACACTACTGACAAATCTGAAAAATAAGTCTTTCGTATGGAAAAAGATCACCAGGATGCCATAACAAATCTCAACTATAAAATAATAGAGCTTTCCACCCTTTATGAGATCGCCAGACGGTTAGGGGCATCAGTAGACCCCAGGGTGACACTTAGTTCCATACTTGAGATCCTGTCGGAGAGCATGGGTATGAGTCGCGGTACTCTTACACTTCTTGATCCCGAGACCAGACAGCTCTATATAGAATTTGCCCATGGCCTGACTCCTGAAGAAAAGAAACGCGGCATTTACAGGATAGGCGAAGGCATTACCGGCAAGGTCGTTGAGACGGGAGAGCCTATTATCGTGCCTGATGTAGGCAGGGAGCCTCTTTTCCTGAACAGGACAAGATCGCGGGGGGATATCAAAAGGGACAACATCTCCTTCATCTGCGTCCCGGTCAAGGTAAAGGGAGAGACAATAGGTGTAGTAAGTGTTGACAGGCTTTTTACGGATAAGTCCGTTTCCCTTGATGAGGATGTACGTATACTTACTATCGTAGCCTCATTAATTGGACAGGCCATAACAACAGCAAAATCGGTTGAACAGGAAAAGAAAAATCTGCTCAGAGAGAAAATGACCCTGCAGAGGGAGCTAAAGTCTCCATACCGCTTTGCAAATATCGTGTTTGTTAGCGACAAGATGAGGGATGTCCTCGACTCTGCATGGAGGGTAAGCCAGAGCAAGGCAACCGTATTGTTAAGAGGGGAGAGCGGAACCGGCAAGGAGTTAATAGCAAGGACAATACACTATCACAGCAAGCGCTGCGACAAAGCTTTCATCAGCGTCAATTGTGCGGCCATCCCAGACACACTCATTGAAAGCGATCTGTTCGGCCATGTAAAAGGGGCATTTACAGGGGCATTGAATGAGAAGAGGGGGCGGTTTGAGATGGCGGATGGCGGGACACTCTTTCTTGATGAGATAGGTGACATCCCCCCGCCGACTCAGGTAAAACTGCTCAGGGTGCTTCAGGAGAGGAGGTTTGAGCGGGTTGGAAGCTCAAAGGGCATAACGGTTGATGTGAGGATAATTGCTGCAACCAACCGGAATCTTGAAGAGGCTGTCAGGGATGGGAAATTCCGTGAAGACCTCTACTACAGGTTAAACGTCGTGCCTGTCAGGATACCTTCTCTAAGGGAGAGGAAAGAAGATATACCGCCTCTTGTTGGTCATTTCCTGCAGCTCTATAATGAAGAGAATGGCAGGGATGTCAAGATATCCAATGAGGCGCTTGATACACTCCTTATGCATGACTGGCCCGGCAATGTCCGGGAACTTGAAAATTGCATAGAGAGGATGATCGTGATGGCAAAGAATGACCTTTTAATGACCGAGGACGTCCCTATCACCATTGATGCCAAAATCACAAACAACATCTCCGGCATGAGTGAAACGCATGGTCATGCGAAGACGCTTGATCACACTATAGAAGACATGGAGAAGGAGAAGATACTTGAGGCGTTAAGACGGGCTGGTTTTGTTCAGGCCAGGGCAGCCAGGCAACTTGGCATCACATCGCGGCAGATAGGCTATAAAATCAGGAAATACGGGATTACCACTCCATGATTCAGAGTATGACAGGATATGGCTGCAGCGAAGGGATATGCGGCGGGATTGCCTATAAGGCAGAGGTCCGTTCAGTCAATCACAAATACTGTGATATTAATGTAAGGCTTCCTGAATCACTCACAAGGCTGGAGCAGTCCATACGGAGCCATATATCCAAAAGATGTTCCAGGGGCAAGATTGAACTGAACCTGACCAGAATGTCATCTTCCTTAAATTACAGCGCCCAGGTTCTAAACAGAGAGGCAATTACGCGCTGTCAGACACTCCTCAAAGAACTATCAGGGCATTTCGGGGTAAATTTCATCATGAAAAATGAGATAGGCATATCAGACCTTACAGCGCTCAGGGATTTTCTGGTATATGAAAGCAGTGAAGCCGGCAAGGCGGATTTTGACACTGCGATTATGAATATAGTTGTGAAATCCGTTGACAGCCTCATGAAAATGAGGTTGAGAGAGGGTGAGTCAATATACAAAGACCTCAGGAAACGGATTAACCGGTTAGATGCCCTCATTAACCGAATAGAGAAGCGTGTCCCTGCTGTGATCCTCGGCATGAAGTCACGTTATACTGAAAGAGTGAAGGAAATCTCAGGTGTTTTGCAGCCTGACAGGAATGTGATTGCCCGGGAAATCGCAATAATGATCGAACGTATGGATATTACTGAAGAAATTGTGCGGGTTGGCAGTCACGTCAGGCAGTTGAGAGACAAGCTCGGCAACGGTGCTGTTGTAGGACGCAGTATAGACTTTCTCCTTCAGGAGATCAACCGTGAGGTCAATACCATTGCGTCAAAGGCATCGGATGTCAGGATAGCTCAGTTGGTTGTTGAAATGAAAACTGAAATCGAGAGGGTTCGGGAACAGGTGCAGAATGTTGAATAAACGACAAGTATTAGCAGGTTTTAAGAGTTTGTTGAGATTTTTGGTCTGAATATGTATACTATGCCGGATGGAGAATCACAGTGACAATGATGCGGGAGAGGCAGGCCCATGGATTAAAGATGGACTCCTTTTCGTTGTATCAGCTCCTTCAGGCGCCGGTAAGACTACACTTTGCAAAGAGGTAGTCAAATACATCCCTGACATACGGCACTCGGTATCTTATACGACCAGGACTGCCCGTCCATCAGAAACAGACGGCTGCGATTACCACTTTGTCTCTATTGATAAATTTAAGAACATGGTGGATGAAGATGCATTCATAGAATGGGCTGTCGTTCATGGAAATTATTACGGGACTTCGAGGAAAGAGTTGACGGAATTATTAAGGAGCGGGGCAGACTTAATCCTCGATATTGATTCAAACGGGGCCAGGCAGATAAAGAAAACCTTCAGCAACGGCGTGTTTTGCTATATATTGCCTCCCTCATTTACCCATCTGAGAGAGAGACTCATGGTAAGAAAGGGTGACTCCATTGATGAGATTGACAGGAGGATGAAAGTCGCCGGGGAAGAGGTGAAGGATTACAGGATGTATGATTATCTGATTATTAATGATAATTTTGATAAGGCGCTCGAAGAGCTCAGGTCTGTAATTATTAGCGCCAGGATAAGGGTGCAGAGGCTAAAAAGTTCATGGGTTGAAAACAATTTTTTTGACAAGAGAGGAGGGTAAATACCTTGGAAATAGTATCACTGCCGATTGTCTTTAAAAAGGAAATTCTGGACAGCAGATTTCGTCTGGTCGTTGTTGCCACTGAACGTGCCAGAAAGCTTATCAACGGGGCTAAACCCTGCGTGCCGCTTAAATATCTCAAAGAATCTACTGTTGCGCTGGAAGAGCTGGTATCGTGCGACGTTGAGATTGTCAGGGGCAAAGAGGCCAGGAAGGCATTACGTGAGGAAATAGAAAGGAAGGAGATGCAGGCAGCAGGAACCAGGGAAGCGGCTGAAGAGGATGAGGTCAAGAAAGAGATAGAGAAGGAGTTGGGAAATTACGTCAGTGAGGCTGAAGGCAGCGCAGGCAATGCCGGGACAGAGGAGTAGCATCATAACATAAGAGGCCTTAGGATGGGACTTGCAGGAAGAAAAATAATCCTCGGTGTCACAGGGAGTATTGCAGCGTATAAATCCGTTTATCTTTTACGGCGGCTCACCGAACATGGAGCAGATGTGAGTGTGGTGATGACTAATGAGGCCGCAAAGTTTGTAGCGCCTCTGACATTTCAGGTGTTATCCGGGAAATCAGTCCATACTGATATTTTTGAACATAGTCACGGAGGCGAGATATCTCATCTCTATCTCGGCAGGATGGCTGACATGGCGATAATCGCCCCTGCAACTGCAAACATTATAGGTAAAATGGCTGCCGGGATTGCAGACGACCTTCTGAGCACCATACTGCTTGCATGCAAGTGCCCGGTACTCCTCGCCCCTGCAATGGATTATGAAATGTATGAGAATAAAATCGTGCAGAAGAACATCTCATATTTGAGAGGACTTGGGGTCAATTTCACGGGTCCTGTAAGCGGACCTCTTGCCTCAGGCGCTGAGGGTTACGGCCGCATGTCTGAGCCTGATGATATTGTGTCACTGGTTGAAGAGACGATTGCAGGGTCATGCCGGAGGGACTTCGGGGGACTGACAGTTCTTGTTACCGCCGGTCCGACAAGGGAGGCGATAGACCCGGTGCGATATATCAGCAACCGCTCATCCGGCAGGATGGGTTATTCTGTCGCAGAAGCTGCAATGATACGAGGCGCCAGGGTTATTCTCATCAGTGGTCCTGTAGCATTAAACGGTCCTCCTGGAGCAGAGATTGTAAGGGTAACGTCCTCTGAGGAAATGTTCGATGCCGTTATAAACAGGATGCCTGAGGCTAATGTGGTCGTCATGTCTGCCGCTGTCTCTGATTTCAAACCTGCTGTGGTTTCAGGTTCCAAGATTAAGAAAGACAATCTGCCGCCGGCATATAAGAGTGCGGACGGCATGACGCTTAATCTTGTAAAGACACAGGATATACTAAAGGAGGTCTCCGGCAAGAGGATCAAACAGTTCATAGTGGGTTTTGCTGCAGAGACTGATAACGTTATCGCCAACGCGAGGGAGAAACTGGCTGCCAGGGATTTGGATATGATAGTGGCAAATGACATTACCAGGACAGGTGCGGGATTTGACACTGATACCAATATCGTCACCTTTATAGACCGGTCTGGAGATGTTGCTGAATATCCATTGATGACTAAAAAGGCTGTTGCAGATAAATTGCTCGATCATATAGCAAAGAGATTAGACACGGGTACTGATTATGTCAAACGATAAACACGGCAGGAACTTCATACCAGTAGCGGAAGAATACATAAGAAAAGGCATGCTGGACCAGGCTATAGAGTTGCTTAAGGAAGGCATCGGGTTATACCCTGGTTATCTTAGTGCAAGGGTGTCACTTGGCAAGGCATACATGGAGAAGGGGATGTTTAATGAGGCGATGGGGGAATTTGAGCATGTAGTCAGGATGAGTCCTGATAACCTGCTGGCCCACAGGAAACTGGCATTTCTTTACAGGGATGCAGGCATGCTTGATTCTTCCATCAGATCATGTGAGGCAGTCCTGATATATAGTCCAGGGGACAGGGAGATTTCAGACTTGCTGAGGATGCTCAGGGCTGAAAGGATGGAAAAGATACGCAGAAGCTCAGACAGTGATGAGCGAAAGGCCCCGGCTTCAGTTGAAAGATCCGCTGCAGCGATTGACTTTACCTCAGGATGGGAGGTTTCAGCAGATGAGTCCAGGCCGGGAGGGATCTCTGAGGAATACCTGACGGAGAGCATGGGAGATATCTGTATTGCACAGGGCGAGAAGGCGAAAGGAATTGAGATATTCAGGAAGATATTGGAGAAAGACCCCTCCAACGAATCAATAAAAAATAAGTTGATTGAGTTGGGGGAGATTAGTCCCCCTCATACGGCCGGGATTGAACGACTTCAGGATCTTCTGAACAATGTAAGGACGAACAGGAGATGAACGTTAGCCGTGCCAGGGTGCTGGTCATTCATGGACCGAACCTTAACATGCTCGGCAGGAGAGAGACCGGCGTGTATGGGAATGCAACACTTGACGAGATAAATGATGCCGTAACACTGCTTGCCAGAGAGCTCGATACAGATGTTTCATTCTTTCAGTCCAACTCTGAGGGGACGCTCATTGACACAATACATCAGGCGGCAGGCGCCTATGATGCTATTGTGATAAATCCGGGAGGGTATACCCATTCGAGCGTTGCCCTGCGTGATGCAATTGCTTCGGTAAACATACCGGCCGTAGAGGTGCATATGTCAAACATATACGGCAGGGAAGAATTCCGTCATCACTCATACATATCGCCTGTGGCTGCCGGGCAGATATCAGGGTTTGGCGTAAACAGCTATCTGCTTGGACTGAGGGCAGCAGTAGAGACAGTAAGAAAATAAGCAAGGAGGCGATTGTGATAGTTGTCGCGGATCTGAGAAATGGTCATAAGGTGGAGATTGAAGGCGAGCCATACAAAGTCGTGGAGGCCCAGCATGTCAAACCTGCGAAGGGCGGCGCATTTTGCAGGACAAAATTAAAAAGCCTGAAAACCGGCAGTGTTATCGAGAGGACCTACAGGGTAAATGAAAAACTCGAAGAACCCAATCTGGAGGAAAAGGACGTACAGTACCTCTATTGCACAGAGGGGCAGTACTGGTTTATGGATGTCAATTCTTACGAACAGTTGTTTGTGCGTGAGGATCAGCTTGGCGACAGCAAAAATTATCTCAAAGAGAATATGACTCTAAACATTCTGTATTTTAATGGAAATCCTATCGGGATTGATCTCCCCTTGTCAGTTGAGCTGACGATTGTCAGGACAGATCCTGGCATACGGGGTGACACTGCAACCGGCGGGACGAAGCCTGCTTACCTTGAAACTGGTGCAGTGGTCAAGGTGCCGCTGTATCTGAATGAGGGGGATAAGATCAAAGTAGATACCCGAACAGGGACATTCCTTGAAAGGGTGAAATGAAAAAGAAAAAGTCATTGGTTGATCTTGAGTATCTAAGGGACCTTTCTGAATTTCTCAAGGATTCTGATATCTCAGAACTTGAGATTGAGAAAGAGGGGACGAGGGTCAGGCTGAAAAAATCTCCGCCCCAGAATTTATACAGTCCCCGAAGGATACCTGAGACAGTAACCGCTTCCATACCAGCTCTGCCGCTAAACAAGGGAGCCTCGGCCATAACTGCCGAAGTTGCAGACGATAAATGCGTCACAGTGCGCTCTCCAATTGTAGGTACATTCTTCAGGTCTCCGACACCGGGAGGAGAACCCTATGTTAATGTCGGAGATATCGTCAAAAAGGGACAGATCATCTGCATAGTGGAAGCAATGAAACTGATGAATGAGATAGAAGCTGAGGCAGGCGGCAAGATAGTGGAGGTATTGGTGGAAGATGCCCAGTCTGTTGAATACGGAAAGGCGCTTTTCAGAATAGAGCCGGTATAATTATGTTTCACAAAATACTTATAGCAAACCGCGGGGAGATTGCTCTCCGGATAATCCGGGCGTGCAAAGAGCTCGGGATAAAGACCGTGGCCATCTACTCAAGCGCCGACGAGTCCTCACTTCATGCAAGATTTGCCGATGAGAGGGTATGTGTGGGACCTGCAGACAGCGCACAAAGTTACAGGAATATCCCGAATATCCTGAGCGCTGCAGAGATAACCGACGCAGAGGCCATTCACCCGGGCTACGGCTTCCTCGCTGAGAACGCCCATTTTGCTGAGGCATGCGAGGCCGCAGGAATCGTATTCATCGGGCCTACCCCTGACAACATAGCCCTTATGGGAGACAAGGCAAAGGCCAAGGAGACGATGATGAAATGCGGCGTCCCCATAATGCCCGGCAGCAGGGGTGTTGTAGCTACTGAGAAGGACGCCCTCGATGTCGTAAAGGAGATCGGATTTCCCGTAATAATCAAGGCGGTTGCCGGCGGCGGCGGAAGGGGGATGCGTGTTGTCCACAAGGAACAGGAACTTGTTAACACCTTCCTTATGGCTCAGGCAGAGGCAAAGGCATCTTTCGGCAGCGACGAGGTATATATAGAAAAGTTCTTTCAAAACCCCAGGCACATCGAGGTACAGGTGCTGGGGGACAGGTCAGGCAATGCCGTATATCTGGGCGAGAGGGACTGCTCAGTTCAGAGAAGACACCAGAAGCTGATAGAAGAGGCGCCGTCGCCTGTGGTTGACGAGAAGATGAGAAAGAAGATGGGGGAAATAGCAATAAAGGCTGTAAAATTTGTAAATTACATAAGCGCGGGTACGATCGAGTTTCTCGTGGATGATCAGAACAATTTCTATTTTATGGAAATGAATACGAGGATACAGGTGGAACACCCCATTACAGAGATGGTGACAGGCGTGGACCTTATTAAGGAGCAGATAAAGATAGCCACCGGAGAGGAGATACAATTTTCTCAAAAGGAAATACGCATCAGCGGACACAGTATAGAGTGCAGGATAAACGCAGAAGACTCTGAAAAGTTTACCCCGTCTCCAGGCCTTATAACTGCATACTGTGCACCTGGCGGGCCCGGGGTCAGGGTGGACTCGGCTGCTTATGCAGGATACACAGTGCCGCAGTATTACGATTCCGTTATAGCAAAACTCATAGTACACGGTGAAGACAGGGAAGAGGCAATAGCAAGGATGTGCAGGGCACTGGATGAGTATGTGATAGAAGGCATCAGGACAACGATACCATTCCATCAAAAGGTCCTCAGAAGCCCTGAATTCAGGGCAGGCAAATATTCCACAAATTTAGTTGAACATTTGCTCGCCTCCGGCAGATGAATCCGGTAAAGGGCATCTATCTGATTCTTGACCAGCAGTATGCAAAGAGGCCCATCCTTTCTATAGCAGAAGAGGCTGTTGAAGCTGGTGTAGATGTGATTCAATACAGAGAAAAGGTCCTTTCCAGAAGGGATGCACTCAAGATAGCTGAAAGACTTCGTGATTTAACGGCCCGAAGCAACATACCATTTATAATCAATGATGACCCGGCCCTTGCCCTTGCAGTTGATGCAGATGGTGTCCATCTCGGACAGGAAGACATACCTGTGCATATTGCAAGGCGGATACTCGGAAAAGACAGGATAATAGGCCTGTCCACGCATAGTCATAAAGAGGCTGTTGAAGCTGCTGCGCTTGATATAAACTATATCGGATTCGGCCCCATCTTTAAGTCAGGCACGAAGATGGCTGCGGAGCCGCTCGGTCCGGAGGCAATAAGCCGGACAAGAAGTGATATTTCCATACAGATGATTGCAATCGGCGGCATCAATGATGAAAATATTGCTGAAGTTATGCGGTGCGGTGCAGACGGCGCTGCAATCATCTCAGCAATCCTTTCATCACATGACATCAAACAGAGTGTCCGCAAGCTTAAGGAAAGGGTCCGGGACATTCAGCGCATCTGACACGAGCCGTTTCTTCAGACCGCTGATATACGGAATAGTCCCAAGCACAGGGATGCCCGACAGTGTCTCTACCGTATCCTGAAAGGTCATCTCTGCAAGAGTGCCATTTCCGGTATTTCGGTTATTTATGACAATCCCGGTTACAGGTATCTTTTTCATTGTCAGACAGCTTATCGTCAGCATAGTGTGATTAAGGTATCCGAGATGGGGGCTGGTTACCAGAATTACAGGCAGATTTAGCAGCCTGATCAGGTCTGCAACATAGAAGTCATCCCTGACAGGCACGAGCACCCCGCCGATTCCTTCAACGATCATGTAATCATGTCTTTTGCACAATACCTTAAAATAGTCTGAAATCAAATCAACATCAATGACGATCTTTTGTTTTGTGGCGGCTACATATGGGGCCACCGCTTCTGTGAACATGTAGGGGGTGATGAGTTCTATAGGGTCATCAGACGATGCTGACCCGGCCAGCATGAGTGAATCATCGGGGGTTAGATGGCCTTCCCGGGTTCTGCACCCTGTGTGAACAGGCTTCATTACGCCGACATTAATGCCCCGCGACCTCAAGGCAGCAGCTATGCCTGCAGCAACAGCAGTCTTTCCAACGCCGGTGTCTGTACCGGTAACAAATATGCCACGTTTTTTCACTCGAAAATCCCCGTTCAAATCCCCCCTGTCCCCCTTTAGTAAAGAAGGGAACTAATTTCCCCCTTTGGAAAAGGGGGACTAAGGGGGATTTTCATCTGTCTTTTGTGAGCCCTGGCTCACGACGGTTCATCCGTAAACCTCTACAATATCCTGCTGTCTGTATTAAAGACCTGTCCTGAAATCTGATTCATATCCGACAGGCTGTAAACAAACTCAGCCACCTCATTTATGTCCTGTGCCTTTTTAAGGACTCCGGCGTTGATTATGCTCTCTGTATCCGTCTCAGACAGTGACTCTGTCATTGCCGTCTTCATAAGACCCGGGAGAACTGCATTTACCCGTATATTAAACCTCCCAAGCTCCAGCGCCGCTGTCTTCGTTAATCCCGTCAGTCCTGCCTTTGCCGATGCATAAGCGCACTGGCCTGCACGCCCCTTGAGCCCCGCGAAGGACGATATATTGATAATATGCCCCGTCTTTCTCTTCATCATATGCCTCGAGACAGCCCTGATGGCATAAAAGGGACCTGAAAGATTGGCAGCGATAATGCCGTTCCACTCCGCTATTCCCGTTCTGACAAGGAGGTTGTCTTTATTAATACCGGCATTATTAATAAGGACGTCAATATGTCCCCACCTTTCAATAATCAGGTCAACCATATTAGTCACACTTCCGGATGACCTTACGTCACATTGAAACAAATCTGCTTCACCGCCATTGGAAATTATTTCACCATAGACCTCTTCAGCGGCCCCTCTGCCCGTAAAATAATGAACGGCAACAGCATATCCGCCTTTGGAATATCGCAAAGACAGCGGCCGCCCAAGTCCCCCTGATGCGCCTGTTATAAGGACAACCTTCACTCGAAAATACTCCCAAGTACCAGTCATTCCCACGGAACCTGTCCCCGCAGGATTTTTCACCCGTCATTCCCGCTTACGCGGGAATGACGTTTTCATGAACCTTGTTGAGCCTGAGACTCATGACGGGTCATCTGAAAATGCCCCTGCATACCCGCCATTATAATAATCTTAACTCTTCTCCTGCACTAATGAACACTTCCAGACAGTGTTCAATATCCTCCCTGCTGTGTGCAGCTGTTACTGTTGTCCTTATTCTGCAGCCACCTTCAGAGACTGTAGGGGGGCGTATGGCAGTTGCATATATCCCGGCATCAAACAGTTTCCCTGAAAACAGTAGTGTCTTCTCAGCATTACCAGTGAAGACTGGAATGATTGGCGTCTCACTCTGCATGGTATTAAAACCTGCTGCCTGAAGCCCTTCTCTGAATATCCTTGCATTCTCCAGCAATCTCCCGGGGATAGTCCTGTCATCCTGAACTATTCCTATAGCAGCCAGTGATGCGGCAACAACAGAAGGGGGCAGGGCTGTAGTATAAATGAATGCCCTTGCCTTATTGATCAGATAATCTTTTAACAGCGCTGATCCTGCCGCATATGCCCCGAATGAGCCCAGCGCCTTGCTGTATGTGCCCATTTGGACATATAAACTGCAACTTGTTATCCCGAAGTGTTCAAATGAACCGCGGCCTGATTTCCCGAGGACTCCTGTTGCATGCGCATCGTCAACTATAAGGACTGCCCCAAACTCATCAGCCACCTTCAGGATATCACCCAACGGCGCTATATCTCCATCCATGCTAAAGACACTGTCAGTTATTATAATCCTTCTCCTGTAAGAGGCATCAGCATTTCCGGCATTTCCCAGGATCAGTGATCTGAGGTGTCCTGCATCTTTGTGCCTGTAAATAATGACCCTGGCCCTGCTCAGTTTGCATCCGTCAATTATGCTCGCGTGATTTAATTCATCGCTGAATATCACATCTCCTTCTCCTGCCAGGGACTGAATAATACCTGCGTTTGCCATGTATCCTGTGTTAAAGAGCAGGGCATCTTCAGTCTCCTTGAATTTTGCAGTGACCCGTTCAAGCATATCATGTAATTCCATATTCCCGGATATCAGTCTTGAGGCCCCGGCGCCGGTTCCGTATTTCTTAACAGCATCAATAGCAGCATCCTTCAATGCCCGATGATTGGCCAGTCCCAGATAGTTGTTGGAGCAGAGGTTTATACATGAGCGGCCGTCAATGACGATATGCGCAGACTGCTCAGATTCAACCCTCCTGAGTGTCCTGTAGAGATTTGCAGACCTCAGCTCATTTAATTCTATTGTCAATTCATCTTCTATGTTCATCCGAAAATACTCCTAAGTACCCGTCATTCCTGCGAAGGCAGGAATCCAGAACCAGGGCCTGATTCTGGATTCCCGCTTGCGCGGGAATGACATTTTCGCTTACCTTTGTGAGCCACGGCTCATGACGGTTCACTCGAAAATCCCTCTATTCATCCTTCGACAAGCTCAGGATGAACGCCTGAGTTCGTCGAAGCCTGAGCTTGCCGAAGCCTGAGCTTCTCGAAGGCAGTGTTTGGCATCCCGTATCTCCGTTCATCCTGAGCTTGTCGAAGGATGAAATTCCATGAAGGCTGGCCTAAGGCTGATAAGCACTGGTTTTTTTTCCATGTAGAAAATATATTCATCCAGATTCAGATTCTTACTGTTCACAAAGAACACCCTTCCTCCAACTGAATCACCCAGTTTCTTCATATTTGTAATCCGCACATATCCGCTCTTCTGCGATGCAACATATCCGGTCGTATAGTCAGGGTCATCGGACCAGCAGAGCTCAGCAGCGGTCTCACTCCTTCCTGAAACCTTGCTGGCAATGGCAAGGGCGTCCATGACCCGCCTGTGAAATATCCCCTGTTTGCTTAACATTGTAATGAGTGTCTGCCTTGCGTCAGCGGTGTAGTCTACCCTCGAGACCCTGACCCCCCTTGATTTGTCCGGCTCCATACGCTCTCCGGTTGCACCGTCCATTATTACAGCCCCCCGCATGTTCCTGCCGCCAGATGCCGGTCCAGTACTCAGCAGGTGAAATGCCTTCTCAACAGCAGCAGGCGAAATGCCGCAATCTCTCAGGACTTCAGATGCTGCTCCTGCCGCATCTTCAGAAGAGGACGATTCAATAGTCCTGACTCTTAACGGGGCTGTGTAAGTAACAGAAGACGGATCAATTTTGTCTACCGAGATTACTATCCTGTCAGGCACGTCACAGGAAGACAGGGCCTGCATCACCAGTTCCGGGAGCACCATGGAAAATTCATTGACTGCTATGCGCTCTGCACCTGACAGATGACAGTCATTCAGGGTGGACCGCATACGGATACTATAGAGATGCAAGATCCAGCCCCAGGTCTTCTAACATTTGCAGATCCAAGTGAGGTTCTCTTCCGCTCCTTGTCAGATAATTACCGATCATCATTCCATTGGCCCCGCCTGAAAAGATGAGCGGATGGAGGTCTTTTAATGCAGTCATCCTGCCTCCGCATATGCGGATTTCCTTATCTGGCATGAGAATCCTCAGCATTGCAATTACTTTAATTGCCTCTGCAGGCCGGATAGGCGTGACATTTCCAAGCGCTGTACCTGCCTGAGGCATAAGAAAATTCACAGGTACAGAGTCAACATTCAATTCCATGAGGGCAAACGCAAGTTCAGCCCTCTGCTCAAGAGACTCTCCCATGCCAAAAAGCCCGCCGCTGCATGTTGAAAGACCCGCCTCCTTCGCCGCAGCAACCTGTTCAATCCTGTCCCTGTATGTATGGGTGGTACAGACAGAAGGGAAATATGATTCTGCAGCCTCAAGGTTATGATGGAAACGTGATAATCCTGCATCCTTTAGTGCACTAATCTGCTCAACGGTCATGGCTCCAAGTGTGGCGCAGACCTCAATGCCGGCTTCACTGCGGATCCTTTCTGTCACCTCACAAAGCCTTTTGAGCTCCTTGTCATTAGTTATTCCATTGCCGCTTGTCGCAAGGCAGAACCTTGCTGCCCCATTTGACCTGGCTGAGCGTGCGCCTTCTAAAATTACGTCTGCAGACAGAAGAGGGTATGTAGCGATGTCTGTGGTCGAGTATGCTGATTGCGAACAAAATGAACAGTCTTCGGAGCACCCCCCTGACCTCGCGTTGATCACAGAGCAGAGTTCTATACTGTTACCGTTGAAAGTTTGACGTATCCTGTCAGTCCAGGCCAGCAAATATGACAGATAAATATTGTCAATCCTTAAAATAGTCTCAGCCTCATCACGTGATATACCCTTGCCGTTTAAGGCTTTTTCACATATTTTGTCTATTTTGCTTAACATAATAATTCTATAGCTTATATGGGCATTAAACTTGCAAAAATTTATTTCGAATATTATTACAGGAGCTGTTGATTGTCAACATGATTATGGTTATATATGGTTTACGACTCTGATTGTATCAGGGTAGAGATATGAAAAGAAGGTTACTTGACATCAGTTTGCATACTACGATATTATTAAGGCAAATCCACTACTTATAACCTTTTTTAGCGGGGGTGAAAATGTTTGAACGATTTACAGACCGCGGAAGAAAAATCATCATCCTGGCACGTGAAGAGGCTGAAAAGCATCAGAATGACTACCTCGGGACAGAGCACGTATTGCTTGCCATCCTGAGAGACGGTGAAGGCGCAGCCCTGCTCATACTCAAGAAGATGGGGCTTTCTCCTGAGCAGATACGCATGGAGATTGAGCGAAACCTTCCTGCAGGTGGTGTGACAATGACCTACGGGGAGATACCATTTACTCCGAGGGTTAAGAAGGTTATCGAGTATGCAATTGAAGAGGCAAAGCTTTTAGGTCACAATTTCATTAGCAGTGAGCACCTCCTGCTGGGTCTTATACGTGAGGAAGACGGCATAGGGGGTAAAATCCTGCGTAGTCTTGGCGCAAACCTCCTTACAGCCAGACAGCTTACCCTGAGCTTTCTTAAGCGTGTTCAGACAAAAGAGAAGGAGAAGAGGAGCAACACACCGGCAATTGATGAATTCGGCAGGGACCTTACTGCCCTGGCTGTGGATGGTCAGCTTGATCCTGTAATCGGCCGGGACCTGGAGATTGAGCGGGTACTCCAGATACTGAGCAGGAGGACCAAGAATAACCCAGTGCTAATTGGAGAGGCAGGGGTTGGCAAGACTGCAATAGTTGAAGGGTTGGCGCAAAAGATAGTAAATCTCGATGTGCCGGACAATCTGCTTAATAAACGGGTCATCGGCCTTGACCTTGGGGCCCTTGTGGCAGGGACAAAATACAGGGGGCAATTTGAAGAGAGGCTCAAGGTAATCATGAAGGAGATTACGACAGCCGGCAACATCATAATCTTTATTGATGAGCTCCACACACTGGTTGGCGCAGGGGCAGCCGAGGGTTCCATTGATGCATCCAATATGCTGAAGCCTGCCTTTGCAAGGGGAGAGATACGCTGTATAGGAGCCACGACCCTTGATGAATACAGGAAATATATAGAAAAGGACGGAGCCTTGAAGAGGAGATTCCAGCCTGTGTTTGTGAATCCACCGACAATTGACCAGACAATAGAAATAATCAAGGGGCTTCGCAGTAAGTATGAAGAACATCACAGTGTGTATATCACTGATGAGGCTATTGATGAGTCAGTGCGACTCTCAGACAGGTATATTACAGACAGGTATCTTCCGGACAAGGCAATAGATGTAATTGACGAGGCAGGCGCCCGCGCAAAACTTTTATCTCACTTTGTCCCTGAAAAGATACGCGCTGTAGAGCAGGAGCTGAAGAATGTAATAAGGGAGAAGGATATCGTAAGCAAGCTCCAGCATTTTGATGCAGTAGCAAGGTTCAGGGAGGAAGAAGAAAGGCTAAGGGATGCGATTGATGATGCCAAACGGGATTGGAAAAGTCAGGTTGACAAGACAAAACCTGTCGTGGGAAAAGAGGACGTTTCGTATATCGTGGCCCGCATGACAGGCATACCGCTTACAAGACTGGAAGAAGGGGAAACCCAGAAACTGCTTAATATTGAGAAGGAATTGCACGCACGCGTCGTCGGGCAGGATGAGGCTATTTCAGTCATAGCAAAGGCCATAAGGCGGTCGAGGGCAGGTCTTAAAGGGGTAAAGCGGCCCATCGGCTCATTTATCTTTCTTGGACCTACCGGCGTTGGAAAGACAGAGCTTGCAAAGGCCCTCGCTGAATACCTGTTTGACAATGAGGACGCACTTATCAAGATTGATATGTCGGAATACATGGAGAAGTTCAGCTCTTCAAGACTCATGGGAGCTCCTCCCGGATATGTGGGGTACGAAGAAGGCGGACAACTTACAGAGAAAGTGAGAAGAAAACCCTACTCAGTGATACTGTTCGATGAAATCGAGAAGGCCCATCACGACATGTTTAACGTCCTCCTGCAGATATTTGAAGACGGATGCCTTACAGACAGCTTTGGCCGCAGGGTTGACTTCAGGAATACGATTATCATAATGACATCCAACATCGGGGCAAGGGCTGTAGACAAAGGGACGACATTGGGATTTCAGAAGGCTGGCGAAGAGGGACAGCATAAGCGGATGAAGGAATCAATAACCACAGAGCTTAAGAATACCTTCAATCCCGAGTTCCTCAACCGTATTGATGAGGTGGTTATATTCCACTCATTGACAAGAGAACACCTGATAAAGATAGTGAATATGCTCATTGAAGAGGTCAACGAGCGTCTCCTCGTTTCCGGAATGCACATGGAGGTTGCTGAAGATGTAAAAGACTGGCTCATAAATGAGGGCTTTGAGCCGCATTATGGCGCCCGTCCAATGAGGCGCGTAATCCAGAGGCACATAGAGGATCCGCTATCGGAGGAGATCATCAAGGGGAGATTTAAGGAGACCAAGAGGATAAAGGCGGTACTCAGGGACAATATACCGGCATTCATTGAAGATGAAATCATGGCCGGGGTGTAAGGCCGGCTCAGAGTCTGGCAAATCAGCAGAGGCCATCAATAACTTGTCAGTGTGTCGCAAATCTGATAAGTTGTTGATGGCCTTTTTGTTTTCCAATGAGAAAAAAAAAGAGATACAAATGGATATTCATATTATTGACAGCATTGCTTGTCGTCACCTTTTATTTTACAAAGTCAGTGCATCCCCCTGACACAACCCATTTGCCCCCTGACAGGCACAGACCGGCTGAACCGGAATTGCCTGAGCCGGAAGGGCCGTCAGAAAAGATTGACAAATTATACAAAGGCAGGGTTGCCATTGTTATTGACGATGTGGGATATGACAAAAAGGTATTCAGGGAATTTACAGAGCTTGGAGTCCCTGTCACATTCTCCATCCTTCCTGGAGAGAGATACTCAAAATACATCGCAAGAGAGGCAAAACAGCTGAACTATGAGATAATGCTCCACCTGCCAATGGAGCCGCGTGGTTCATGGAGTAATCCCGGAAGTCATGCTATCCTGTCAGGAATGACTCGTGAGCAGGTTTTAAGACAGTTGTCTGATGACCTTGATGCTGTGCCATACATTTCAGGAGTAAATAATCACATGGGATCTCTCCTTACAGAAAATGGTTTTATCATGCGGATTATTCTCGAAGAGATACACAAAAGGGGATTGTTCTTCATTGACAGCAGGACATCATCAGGGACCGTGGCATACGGTATAGCCAGAGATATCGGGATCAGGAGCGGGGACAGGGACATCTTTCTTGATAATAAGACTGACATTGTATATATCAAGGGACAGATTGACAAGGCCATAAGGATCGCAAAAAAGAGGGGCGAGGCTACGGTCATTGGTCATGCCAAATCAGAGACGGTTGCCGCCATAAGGGAGAAACTGCCTGATTTCGAAAAAGAGGGGATCGAAATAGTGTCAGCATCGAGGGTGCTTGATTGAGCTACATCCTTGCAATAGAGACATCCTGCGATGAGACTGCAGCCGCTGTACTTAAGGATGGACGAAAGGTCATGTCAGGCGTTGTAGGATTCCAGTGGGACATCCATCGCCGCTACGGCGGCGTGGTGCCTGAGCTTGCCTGCAGGCGTCATATAGAGATAATTTCTCCGCTTGTTGAGGAGGTGATTTTAAAGGGTGGGATATCGCTCAGGGATCTTGATGCAGTTGCAGTTACATCAGGTCCAGGACTCATTGGCGCCCTCCTCGTAGGGGTATCTTTTGCGAAGGCCCTGTCATATTCCCTCAATATCCCGCTCATCCCGGTTAATCATCTGGAGGGGCATCTCTGGGCAATCTCGCTGGAGAAAAGGGTGCCGCTGCCGTTTATAGGCCTGGTGGTGTCAGGCGGCCACACAAACCTCTACAGGGTAGAGGGTGTGGAAAAGTACACACTGCTTGGTTCTACCCTTGATGATGCAGCAGGAGAGGCATTTGACAAGGTAGCAAAGATACTTGGACTTGGATTCCCCGGAGGACCTGCAATAGAACTATGCAGCATGAAAGGCAAACCTGAGGCTGTGATCTTCCCAAGACCTTTGTCAAAGAGAAAAGGTTTTGATTTTAGCTTCAGTGGCATGAAAACTGCAGTATTAAGTTATATCAGGAGTAGGTATAAAGTTAACCATGTTGATGAGATCCCGGCGGTTCTTAGTGGTGAGGATCAATTCAAGGCAGACGTTTCAGCAGGTTTTCAGATGGCGGTTGTTGATGTGCTCGTATCAAGGACTATGAGCGCTGCCAAGATAACAGGAATTGACAGGGTTGTCATATCAGGTGGTGTTGCCTGCAACAAACTGCTCAGGGAGAAGATGATTGCTGATGGCAATAGAAATGGTATCAAGGTTTATATACCGTCGCCTCAATATTGCACGGATAATGCTGCCATGATTGCATGGGTAGGATACAGGTATTACAAAGAAGGTAAATTTGCTGACCTGAGACTTAATCCGGATGCAGGCAGCAGAATAGGATGAAATAGATCATGCCAGACGTTATGATTGCCAGGACCAGGGACTTCAGTATGCGCCTGCTTGAAACCGTGTTCTTCATTGCAGTATGCTCAATAATCGTCATCGGATGCAGCAGCGGGGTGGAGAACAATGCCTTCACTGACTATGGGCTGTCAAAGGGCGATGTTATGCGGGTTGAAATAACCGGCTTATATAAAAGGACAGATGGACTTCAATACAAAACGGTAGTCCTTGAAAAAGGGGTTACAACTAAGTTGTCAATTGTAGGTTATGATGTAACAAATAATATAATAGCTAACCTGCAGGGAACCTGGGAGTCAGCTAACAAGGACATAGCATCAGTTGACACTACAGGGCATGTTACCGCAGTCTCAGCGGGCAGTACTAATGTCACTGTAATGATGAGAAGTACTGTTACAGGTGAAGTTATAAGCGATGCCGTGGAAATTACGGTGTTGCCATCCCCTGTGCTGCTGAAGCCATGGACAGAATCTCCGGTTCATCTTACACAGTCACTATGGGATCATTCCTCAGCTATATGGAATGGCTATCTCTATGTGGCGGGTGGAAGCTCAGCATGTACTGCTGCTGCAAATGATGGTTGTGGATTTACTGATAAGGTGTACTATGCCAGAACAAATCCGGATGGCTCCATAAGCGATTTCATCAAGACTACCCCTTTGCCAAGATTTTTAAAAGGGCATTCGCTTGTCGCAACTGATGGATACATGTATGTCATTGGAGGAATTGTTCAGACATATTATCCTGGCGCACCTGTTCCGTCTCCTGATCCACCATATCCTAATCCTGATTTTAACTCAGATAATTATGATACCATTTTAAATGGAAGGGTCTTCTATACTAAAATAGGCGCTGATGGCAGTCTTGGCGCATGGATGGAGACTACGCAGCTGCCTCCTTCTGATAAGATTCCACCGGAGAAAATGACTTCTGACCCAGACATTGCTGGTCTCTTTGCCCCTTCTGTAACTGCACATTCAATTTCCGGCAACGGGTCAGACCACGGCTACATATATGTAACAGGCGGTTGGAGCTCGATTTTGAAGTCAAATGTGAATACGGTACTTGTGGGTGTGATAAATCAGTCAGACGGGAGCATTTCGACATGGCTGCATAATGTCAAATCAGACCTTCCCTATAATTTGAGTAAACATACATCTGTTGCCGCAACAGTCAACGGTGACAATTATCTCTATGTTCTTGGAGGTAACACCGGTGATGCAGGTTACCAGTTATTTCATAATGATATGATATATGCAAAAATGGAGTACGATGGTATACTGTCCCCCTGGAAATATTCGACAAATGTTCTCCCTCTAAGACTAATAGATCATGCCACTGCCTCACATGGCAGGCATATATTTGTCTTAGGTGGACGGGATGGGGATGGTGGTGCGTATATAGATAAAAATGGCGTTTATCATGAATATTCGACCTACAATATTTTCAATGATGTTTTCTCATACTTCATAGAGGATACAGGTGACCTTCAGCTGGTGCAAATAGTGCCTGATTTGCCTGTGCCTCTTTTCCATCATGCTGCGGTTGCCGATATAAATAAATCAGACAATTCTATCAATGTTTACGTGACCGGAGGAGCTGGTGGTGATACAGAGTATGAAAGTAACAGGAAAAATTCAGTATATTACATCAGCATACTACCATAAGGACAACTTAATGTATCAGACAATTATTTTTTGCATTCTTTTACTAACAGTAAATTTTGTCATTCCTGATAAGGTTAAGGCAGGAATTTATACTTACGAGGACGAGAATGGCACTATTCACTTCAGCAATGTCCCTACAGACCCCCAATATACTATGATAATACCGCCAAAGCAAGAACCAAAGAAGATGGTCAGGAAAGAGCTTAACAGCAGCCGTCAGGGTGAATTCAATAAACTGATTATAGCCAAGTCTTATCAGTATGGACTGGACCCTGCCCTTGTAAAAGCTGTAATAGCCGTAGAGTCAGATTTTAATCCACGAGCCGTATCGGAAAAAGGGGCGATGGGCCTTATGCAGCTGATGCCCCTTACTGCAAAAGACCTCGGGGTTTCAAACACATTTGATCCTGCGGCCAACGTAGATGGTGGTGCAAGATATCTGAGATACCTCCTGGACTACTTTAACTGGGATATCGAGCTTGCCCTTGCAGCCTATCACGCCGGAATATCGAGGGTGGAAAGGTATGTAGGTATACCCCCCATACCAGCCACACATGACTATGTCAGGAAGGTAAAGAGTACATATAACAGATATGTAATGCAGTAAAATTAATTAGGGACAGCGACTATTTATCCGGTTTGCCGGATAAATAGTCGCTGTCCCTAATTAATTTATTTCTTATTATTCTGATATGCCTCTTCTTGCCGCTCCACTCCGGGAAGTCCTCCCTGTAATGAGCGCCTACACTCTCCTGTCGTTTCATAGCAGATGATACAATGAGGCGTCCTGTATCAAGCATATTTACCATTTCATACTCTCTTCTTGTTATGCCATGATTTCCGGTTTCCTCTGAGAGATTAACCAGATTTTTCCCGGCTGTTTCCAGTGACCTGCCGGTTCGTATAATCCCGGCACTGTTCCACATAATAGTCCTCAGGCTTTCCCGTATATTGTTAACCCTGGACGCACTCAGCGAAGATGAAGAATTATTCATTCTCAATTTAAACAGCTCCGCCACTCCCTTTTGAGCAGATGCGGAGGTTTTGCCCTTTGATGCTGAATATTCTGCTGCTGTCTGGCCTGTTCTTGCGCCAAATACGAGCCCTTCCAAAAGGGAGTTGGATGCGAGCCTGTTTGCCCCATGAACCCCTGTGCATGCCACTTCACCGGCAGCAAAGAGTCCGTCTATGGAGGTGCGTCCCAGGATGTCCGTCTCTATCCCTCCTATCATAAAATGCGCAGCAGGACTCACCGGTATCATGTCTTTTGTAATATCAATATGATAACGCATGCATGAATTATATGTGGCAGGGAATCTTTCCTTAAGCAGTGCCGGACTCATGTGTGTGGCATCAAGGAATACGTAACCACTTCCCTGTTTGTCTGTCTCCCGTATGATCGCCCTTGAAAGTTCATCCCGTGGTGCAAGTTCTGCAAGGGGGTGATACCGGGGCATGAACCTTTTTCTGTTCAGGTCCCTCAAAACAGCCCCTTCCCCCCGTAATGCCTCAGTTATAAGAAAAGACGGCGCAGATGGCAGTGCGAATGTAGTCGGGTGGAACTGGACAAACTCCATGTCGGAAAGCATGGCCCCGGCCCTGTAAGCCACAGCCATCCCGTCCCCGGTGGCGCCCGAAGGGTTGGTGGTCCTTTTATATAACTGACCCGCTCCTCCGGTTGTGATGATTGTTGCCCTCGCAGAAATCCTGTAGACCCTGCCGCTCTCCTCATCCAGCATTACAGCACCCGTACAAACCCCCTCATGAATAGCAAGGTCTATGACAAATTGTTTGGGCAGTTTTCGTATGTTCCTGTTTTCAAGTGCCTTTTTGAGGAGGATCCGGATTATCTCCCCGCCGGTAGAGTCTTTGAAATGAAGGATCCTTCGCCTGCTGTGCGCACCTTCAAGCCCCACCAAATACTCACCGCCGTCCCTGTCAAAGCGGACGCCCCATTCAATGATCTTCTGAACCTGGGCCGGACCATCTTTCACAAGAACATCAACCGCCTTTTTTTTGCAAAGGCCGGCACCTGCATTCAGTGTGTCTTTAACGTGATATTGTATGCTGTCATCATCTGCTATGACTACGGCTATACCACCCTGTGCATAGCTTGAACTGCTCTCAAGCGACTTATCCTTGGTAACAATTAGCACCTTGCCGTGACTGCTCAGCTCTATTGCGGCCCTTAAGCCGGCAATGCCGCTGCCAATAATGAGAAAGTCCGTTTTCATTTTTTTGATATTCCAAACGGGCTGTCGCCTTTGATGTCCGCAGTCCTTAGGCCGGCTCCTGAACGGATTACTATAACGGCGTTGCCTCCTTCTCTAAACGCTTTTTTACCGTCATCCCAGGATCCGTTCCAGTGCACAGAGACATTTACCAAATCCCCGTCAACCTCTATTTTCTCGATAAATATACTCAGTTTTATAGAACTGAACCTATTCATATCCTGAGTGATCGCTTCTCTCATGCCTGTCTCAGACAGATACTCAGGAGTGAACAGTGACAGCATCCCTTCATCGCGCTCTTGATAAAGGTGTTCCAACTGGTTTATCATGTCAACTGTGTTCCTGATCCTCAGAGCATCTTCAGACAGGATTACATTTCCAGCACAACCGGATATGATATACGTGCTCAGAAGGCAAAAAATCAGTAGTCTGACGCGTAATGTTATGCGAGGAGTCATGGGTAGGAAAACTATCATGGAAATCATATATAAGTCAAGAATTCTGTAAGGGGTAATAATGAATTATCATCAGAAAAAGTCTGAAGATGTATTAAGCGCCCTTGCCACATCAGCTAACGGACTGTCAAACAGCGAGGCCGCCAAACGCCTCCTTGAATACGGCCCCAATGAGATTAAAGAGGCTGCCCGGAGAACGCCCCTTGGGATGTTCCTGGATCAGTTCAGGGACTTTATGATCATTATCCTTATAGTTGCCGCAATAATCTCAGGTCTCCTCGGTGAGGTGGCAGATACCATAGCAATTGTGGTTATTGTCATACTCAATGCCATCATGGGTTTTGTCCAGGAATACAGGGCAGAAAAGGCAATCGAGGCGCTCAGGCTGATGGCAACACCTGCATCAACTGTCCTGCGTGAAGGCGTTCCGCATTCAGTGCCCACTCATGAGGTCGTACCAGGAGATGTGATACTCCTTGAGGCAGGCAAAGTAGTGCCGGCAGACCTGAGGCTCATTGAGTCGGCCCAGATTAAAATAGAAGAGGCTGCACTGACTGGTGAGTCTGTGCCTGTGGAAAAGAATATTGCGCCTCTGTATGAGGAGATGGTTCCGCTTGGTGACAGGCGTAACATGGCCTATAAGGGGACTATCGTAAGTTACGGCCATGGCAAAGGGGTGGTCGTTGCCACAGGAATGAAGACTGAGCTGGGCCGTATCGCAACCATGCTTCAGGAGGAAGAAGAGGTAAAAACGCCCCTTCAGAAAAGGCTTGCCAAATTCGGGTCAAAGCTTGCAATTGCTGTAATGGTAATATGCGCAATAGTCTTTGGCATAGGGATACTGAGGGGTGAACCCCCCATACTGATGTTTTTAACGGCAGTCAGCCTTGCTGTGGCAGCCATCCCAGAGGCCCTGCCTGCAGTGGTTACAATCTCTCTCGCCCTCGGGGCAAAAAAACTCGTTAAACAGAATGCACTGATAAGAAAACTCCCTGCTGTAGAAACGCTTGGTTCAGTAACATATATATGTTCAGACAAAACAGGTACACTTACACTTAACAAAATGACAGTGGAAGAGATTTACGCAGACGGCAAATTATGGAAAAAGGGGACAGATGAATTTCCCCGGCTTGACATGCTGCTGACAGCCCTTTCCTTAAACAACGATACCCATTGCGATGCAAAGGGGACTGTGGTTGGGGACCCCACAGAGATAGCCCTCTATAACATAGCTAAAGAGAAGGGTTTTGATAAGCATGAAACAGGTGACAAGTTCAAACGCATCGGGGAGATCCCGTTTGACTCAGACAGAAAGTGCATGACAACATTCCACACGGGATTGCATGAGGGGAAAGTTGTTTCATTCACTAAGGGCGCTGTAGATGTCCTTATGGACAAGTCGGAAAACCTCCTCACTTCAGATGGCAGAAAACCAATAGATTTGGCAACAATTCACAGGATTAACGAAAGGATGGCCGCTGACGGGCTTAGGGTCCTTGGTGTGGCAATGCGGTTGTGGGATACCATGCCGTCTTCTCTTTCTGTTGATGATGTGGAAGATAAACTTACGCTTCTCGGATTTGTCGGTATGATGGACCCTCCGCGGGCAGAGGCGAGGGATGCAGTTACCATATGCAGGGAGGCGGGTATAAGGCCTGTTATGATAACAGGCGACCACCCGATCACGGCAAGGACAATAGCTGGCAGGATAGGCATTATGGACCATGACGGCGATGTTATGACAGGCGCCAGGCTCGAAAGAATGCCTATGGAAGATTTTGAGGCCAGGGTTGAACACATATCCGCTTATGCACGGGTCGCCCCTGAACAGAAGCTAAAGATAGTGAAGGCCCTGCAGGACAAGGGACAGTATGTGGCCATGACAGGTGACGGCGTTAATGATGCCCCGGCGCTCAAAAGGGCGGATATCGGGGTGGCAATGGGTATAACAGGCACAGATGTCTCAAAAGAAGCGGCGCACATGATACTCCTTGACGATAACTTTGCAACCATTGTGAAGGCCATCAAAGAGGGAAGGGAGATATTTGACAATATCAGGAAGTTTATAAAGTATGTCCTCACGAGCAATGCAGGGGAGGTCTGGACATTATTTCTTGCCCCATTTATGGGTCTGCCGATCCCCCTCCTGCCGATACACCTGCTCTGGATCAATCTTGTCACAGATGGCCTGCCTGGCCTTGCCCTTACTGCAGAACCTGCTGAAAAAGACGTTATGAAGCGGCATCCAAGGCACCCGCAGGAGAGTATATTTGCCCATGGACTTGGCGCTCATATCCTGTGGGTCGGATTCCTTCTTGGCAGTGTCACTATATTCACCCAGGCATGGGCTTACTACACCGGACATGCACACTGGCAGACAATGGTCTTTACAGTCCTCTGCCTGAGCCAGATGGGGCATGTCCTTGCCATCAGGTCAGAGAAAGAATCACTCTTTAGTCAGGGTATTTTGTCTAACAAGCCCCTGCTTGGGGCAGTTCTGCTGACCTTCGTACTACAGTTATTAACAATATATGTCCCATTTCTTAATCCTGTTTTTAAGACCGAGCCGTTGTCATTGAGTGAACTCCTGTTTGCGCTTGCTATGTCATCCATACTGTTTGTGGCTGTTGAGATAGAAAAGTGGTTCAAGAGGAGAAAAGAGGCCAGACGAGGAGAAAACTCTTGACAAATTTGCCCTATAAATAGTATAAAATCCGCAACACTATAAAAGCAGCGTGGGGGCTTCCCCCACAGATGACTGAGGGGAGGGTAGTATGGCAAAAGTATTGGAAGGACCAGGCATGGACCTGCTGGAAAAATGGGGTATGAAGGTTCCAAACCATGTCGTAGTAACTTCAGTAGAACAGCTTGATCATCTGGCTACCGCAAATAAGTGGATGCATGAAGGACGCCTTGTAGCAAAGGCACACGAGGCTATTGGAAGCAGGATGAAACTTGGTTTAGTTAAAGTAGACCTTGACCTTAAAGGTGCAATAGCAGCGACAAAACAGATACTCGGTCACAAGGTAGGCACAATGACCATATCACAGGTCATCATATCAGAGATGGTGCCTCATGAAGTGGAATATTATCTTGCCGTGAAATCAACAAGAGAAGGCGCAGACATACTTATGGCAGATTTCGGTGGTATAGAGGTTGAATCAAGGTGGAACGATATAAAGCGCATATCAGTAGAGGTCGGTGATGTCCCTTCAACCGAACAATTGGAAAAACTTGCAAAAGAGGCAGGCTTCAAGGGTGACATGACAGGCAAAATAGCGCAGTTTGCAAAGAATCTCTTTGACTGCTATGAGCGTGAAGACGGCCAGTACCTTGAGATTAACCCACTCTCAGTAACAGCGGGGGGAGAGCTCATAGCCCTTGATATGGTCACTATGCTCGATGCTGATGCCCGCTTCAGACATCCGGACTGGAACTTCTCTTTTGCCTCTGAATTCGGACGCCCGTATACAGAGGACGAGAGGGCAATTATGGAGATTGATTCAAGGATAAAGGGCTCAGTAAAGTTTATTGAAATCCCGGGGGGAGACATTGCATTGCTTCCCGCAGGCGGCGGGGCAAGCGTCTATTATGCAGATGCAATCGTTGCCCAGGGCGGCAAGATTGCAAACTATGCAGAGTACTCAGGAGACCCGCAGGACTGGGCTGTTGAGGCGCTTACTGAAAGGGTTGCCTCATTGCCGAACATCAAACATATAATTGTGGGCGGTGCCATAGCCAATTTCACAAATGTAAAAAAGACATTTGCAGGCATTATTGCGGGATTCAGGAATGTAAGGGCAAAAGGTAAACTGAAGGATGTCAATATCTGGGTGCGCCGCGGGGGGCCGTATGAAAAGGAAGGGCTGGAAGCCATGAGGGCGCTTGAGCAGGAAGGTTTTAAGATACATGTTTACGACAGGTACACGCCGCTTACAGACATTGTAGATTATGCACTGCAGGGCAAAACAAATTAGAGTAAATCAGGAGGTAACCATCCCATGAGTATCGTAGCAGATGAAAATACAAGGGTAGTTATACAGGGAGGGCCTGCAGGGGTAAATGCAGCCCGCCGCATGGCAGAGTTCTCCTATCTTATAAAACAGCCCGTTTGCGTCAAGGCCTTCGTATTTCCACCTGATGCAGGCAAGATGGCGGAGATACCCTACGGAAACGAGACAGTTGCAGTTCCGATATTTGCTTCAATGGCTGAAGCAACAAAGACATTTCCTGAAATAAACACGAGCCTTGTCTACATCGCCCCCAACAGGGCGCTTGAAGCCGCCCTTGAGGCCTTGAGAAGCGAGAACATAAGAGTCGTTTCCATGATTACAGAGGGTGTCGCTGAAAAGGATGCGAAGCTGCTCATAAAAGAGGCAAAAAAACTCGGGAAGATTTTTAACGGTCCTTCGTCAATAGGGATATTTTCAGCAGGGAAATGCCGTCTTGGCGTCATAGGCGGCTCATATGAAAACCTGATGCTTTCAAAACTCAACAGGCCAGGCTCATTTGGTGTAATAACCAAATCAGGAGGACTTTCAAATGAAATTATATGGATATGCAGCCAGTTTGCAAACGGCGTGACAACAGCGGTTGGGATCGGCGGCGACTCATATCCAGGCACTGATTATGTCTCATATCTTGAGATGTTTGAGAAAGACCCGGACACAAAGGCTGTCGTCATAGTGGGTGAGATGGGCGGAAACCTCGAAGAGCGTGCAGCAGAGTGGTATGGCGCAAAGAAGCGCAGGATTAAATTGATAGCAGTTGTATCAGGCTTCTGCCAGGAGGTTCTGCCGAAAGGTATGAAGTTCGGCCACGCAGGCGCAAAGGAAGGATCGAGGGGAGAGGGGAGCGCAAGGGGAAAGTCAGATGCACTCAAGAGTGCCGGCGCCATCGTACCCCAGACATATGGCGCCCTCGGCCCTGCCATTAAAAAGGTATATGAAGAATTTGTTGCAAGCGGCGCAATAGCCCCGGTCAGGGAGACGCCGATAGATCAGCTGCGCAAATGGCCGAAGCCGATTGAAGAGGCTATAAAGACAGGAGAGGTCTCAGTTCAGCCGTTGTTTAAATCCACCATCTGCGACGACCGTGGTGACGAGCCGATGTATTGCGGTTATCCTGCTTCAGACCTTATTAACAAGGGATACGATGTCCCTCACGTTATAGGACTGCTCTGGACAAAACGGCTTATCTCATCTGATGAGGCAGAATTGATCAGGAGAATCCTGATGCTCTCAGCAGACCATGGGCCATGCGTGAGCGGCGCGCTGGCTACCATACTTGCGGCTTGTGCAGACATCCCGATGGCACAGGCAGTTGCTTCAGGCATCACCATGATTGGTCCCCGTTTCGGAGGCGCAGTAACAGATGCAGGCCGCTGGTTTAAATATGCCATTGACAATAACATGAGCGTCGAGGAATTTTTGGCGCATATGAAGGCAAATGTGGGCCCGGTCCCTGGAATCGGCCACAGGGTAAAGAGCGTAAACAATCCTGACAAGAGGGTTAAAGAGCTTGTCAGCTTTGCAAAGAGCCTTGGCAGGCAGCTTCCGCACCTTGATTTTGCACTTGAGGTGGAGAAGATAACGACCGGCAAGAAAGACAACCTTATCTTAAACGTGGACGGGACCATTGCAGTCGTCCTGTTAGACCTCGGATTCCCTGTTGAGAGTCTTAATGGATTCTTTATCCTTGCCCGCACTATGGGGCTTATCGGCCACTGGATAGACCAGAAACAACAGGCTGCACGTCTAATCCGCCTCCATCCATACCTTGCCAGGTATGCGACAGAGCCGAAGAGAGAGGCGCCCAGGGCCGGGGAACCTGTTGAAGTATAATTATGTCAGTAGCGCCGGCCTTTTGGCCGGCTAAAGTTCAAACAACACAGGAGGTGTCAATCATGTTTAAAAAGAAGTACTCAGCAGCCCTTCCGGTAATACTTCTGGCAGCCATTTTAATTACCAACGGTTGCGCAAAAAGGGTTTCCACGTCTCAGTTGGATGAGACAGGCACAAAGCCTTCAGATGCGACTTCTCAGACAAGCAAGTCAGAGTCCCGCAAAGCAGGTGATGATGTTATAGCCATAGCCGAGCCTTCGATCCCTTCTGCAGATATTCATGAGGAAGATCTGAATGCAGAGACTGCAGTTTCATCTGCAAAATTTAAGGATATAAGAGATATATATTTCGATTTCGACATGTATTCGATTCGCGATGATTCAAGGTCCATCCTTCAGACTAATGCCTCGGTTATAAAGAACAGGAAGGCAAAGAAGGTCGTTATTGAAGGTCACTGCGATGATCGCGGGACAAATGAGTACAACCTGGCGCTTGGCGAGCGCAGGGCACAGTCTGCCAAACGCTACCTTCTGGCGCTGGGAGTAAGCCCATCCAATTTATCCACAATCAGCTATGGCGAGGAGAAGCCATTCTGTACTGAACAGAACGAAGAGTGCTGGCAGCAGAACCGCCGCGCCCATTTCGTCGTAGAATAAGAGGTTCGAAGTGTAAGTCCCCCCCCCTTTTCTAAAGGGGGGATAGGGGGGATTTGAATGGGGATGTTCAGATGAAGCTGTTACACTATTTGTTCCTGCTGTTTCTCGCAATCTCAGTCATAACAGGCTGTGCACCAGGCGTTACGTATCTTATTGACGTTGCATACGTGCCCAGGATAAGTCAGCAGCCTGCGGCGCAATCTGAGCAGCTCAGGGTTGCTGTAATCCCGTTTGAAGATGCAAGAGAAAACAAAAAGGGCATCGCTGTGAGGCGCCGTCTGACAGGCCAGACAGATGAATTTGAAACCAGGCCATATCCTGCGTCTGCAGCAGTCACAGACACCCTGTTAAGCGCGCTCAAGATTCATGGTTACCAGCCTGTAACTGCTCCAAAGGGCAGGGAACTGGGTACTGTTGCAGATGACACATCGGGTCAGTTGGTGTTGTCCGGCAGGATAGAGGAACTGTGGGCAGATATTGTAACAGAGTCCGGTCTGACCAATATCAAGACCAGGGTCAGCCTCAGGGTCAGCATTTTTAATGCAAGCGACAAGTCTGCAAGGACTGTGACCGTACAGGCTGAATCAGAGCCGAGGGTCGTCCTGTTCAGCCCCGGACTCCTGCAGAATGCAGTCAACGACACACTGACAGAGGCTATAAATAAGCTCCTCTCATCCCTAAAGTAGCATTTACCTAAGGATTACCAACTTTACAATATTATGTGCTATAATAGCACACTATGTCTAACACAGTCCGCGTACGATTTGCCCCAAGCCCCACAGGCTTCCTCCACATAGGCGGTGTCAGGACCGCCCTGTTTAACTGGCTGTTCGCCCGCCACAACAAGGGTGCATTCATCCTCCGCATAGAGGACACGGATCAGGACCGTTCCACAGACGAATCCATCCAGGCTATCATCCAGGGTATGGAGTGGCTTGGCCTTGGCTGGGATGAGGGACCATATCGCCAGACAGAGAGGATGCACATCTACAAGGATCATGTTGATAAGCTGCTGCAGGAGGACAAGGCGTATCACTGCTATTGTACACCAGAAGAGCTTGAAGGCCGCAGGAAACAGGCCCTTGCTGAAAAGCGCATCCCTAAATATGACGGCAGGTGCAGGGAGTTGAAAGTACCTGTCCCCGGAAAGACGCCTGCAATCCGTTTCAAGGCGCCTCTCGGGGGAGAGACAGTTGTCAATGACCATGTGAAGGGACGTATCGTTTTTGAAAATGCCCAGCTCGATGACCTGATAATAATGCGCTCCGACGGCTGGCCTACATATAATTTCTGCGTTGTTGTGGATGATGCTGACATGAACATAACTCACGTTATAAGGGGCGATGATCATCTTAATAATACACCGCGCCAGATTCAGCTATATAAGGCATTTGGCTACAGCACGCCTGAATTTGCCCACCTCCCGATGATACTGGGCCACGACAAGACAAGGCTTTCCAAGCGGCACGGCGCAACATCAGTAACAGCATACAGAGACATGGGCTATCTCCCCGAGGCTCTCGTAAATTATCTTGCGAGGCTTGGCTGGTCTTACAAGGACCAGGAGGTATTCAGCCGCGATGAACTCATAGAGAAGTTTTCTCTGGAGCATGTAGGCAAGTCAGCCGCAGTGTTTAACCCTGAGAAGCTGCTGTGGCTCAACAGCCACTACATTACAGGTATGGACACGAAGGAGATTTCAAACCGCCTGAGGCCGTTTCTCACAGCCGATGGCCTTATCACACAGGACACTCACCTTGATGAGGTATGGATGGGTAAGGTTATAGCATCCCTTAAGGAGCGGTGCCGCACACTCACAGAATTTGCAAGCGCAGCCAGGTATTTCTTCTCTGATGATATTGAGACAGACCCTGAGGCCGCAAAAAAGTTTCTCATATCCGGCAACAGGGGAGTCCTTGAAGACGTGTTAAAGGGACTTGAGACGATCCCTTCCTCTTCTGAGGCAGATATAGACGCGCTCTTCAAAGAGATTATGGCAAACAGGGGCATCAAGATGGGTCAGGTTGCCCAGCCGGTGCGCGTTGCCCTTACCGGCCGCACAGTCAGTCCAGGGATATTTGAGGTTTTAGACATACTGGGCAAAGACAAGGTCTTATCGCGCCTCAGATCAGCTATTGACAAAATCTCCGCTGAATCCACCGGCTAATTATAAAGGCAGGCGCTGCAGCTCTACGGTCTGTATTTCAGGAAGTAAATCTCACGCTCCCCGGCAATGCCCTCTTCCCAGGCCACGTACATGGACTTCTTTGAGTCCGTAGCTATGTAAGGTGATGACGAAGGGGCTGGGGTGTTCGACAGATTTTTAGGGACTGAGAAGTTTTGTCCCATGTCTTTTGAAACTGACAGAAAGATATCCTTGCTGCTGCCGTTATAGCCTTCCCACACAATGACTATATTTGAGCCGGCTGCAGCCACCACAGGTGATGATGAGATGCCTGTACCGGACGATATCTGCAGTGGTTTGGTAAAATGGACTCCCCAGTCACCTGAGACTGCAAACCATACACTATCCTGGTCTGACCACACTGAATATATAGCGCCGTCTGGGGTTGCAGCAGCCTGAGGACAGGATGGAGAAACAGAGCCAGGCGAAATACTGTTTGGCATACCGAAAGAAGGTGGCAATATAGGGTTCCATGCACTGAATTGAATTGAGTTATCCCCCTTATATACCAGGTATGGTCCGCCGGCAACAGGCAGGATTACAGGACAGGAAGCATCAGTGGTTATTACAGAAACAGGTTCAGAAATCGCGATATCCCCATCCCAGTTTGTAAATTGTGATGAGACTATTGTCCTGCTTCCGCCTTCCCCCTCAACCCAGACCGCCTTGGGAAAATTAAATGACCCTTCAACTGACAACAATGGTTCACTTGAATCTGAAGACAGTGTTTCCGACAGATTCAATGGACTCGAGAAAGTGCCTCCTTTATTAACAGAGTAGCTGTAGTATATCTCACCGCCGCCACTGTCGTTTCCTTTCCATGCTATGCCAATATTACCGCTGCCATTCATGGCGAGGCGTGGTGAAGACACAGTTCCTGTTGTAACAGCCGACAGCAACTTGCATTGTGAGGGATCACTGTAAAACATCACGCTGGATGTGCCGGGTGATTTCTCAATCCATGCGATGTAAAGGTCGCCGTTATCACCTGTCTTAAGGATGAAATCCCCTGAGTCCTCAGGATTTGTTTTGCACTGTGCCCAGCTTGCAATGTTTTCAGGAGGAAAGAAATTAGCCCCTGAATTGCTTGAATACTCAAGATATATCTCTTTTTTTGGGTTGCCTGTCACCTCTTCCCATGCTACATAAACATCCCCCCTGGAATTTGCAGAGATTACAGGTTTGGAAGAATCATTAGCGCTTTTTGATAAATTAACTACGGAGCTGCCTCCGTTATTGAGCCCACCGCCGCCGCCTCCGGCGCCACAACCGGCAATGGCAGATAAGGCCGCAGAAATCACAAGGATTGAAGTCATCAACTTCATTACATTATTAAGTAGCAACATATATACCAAAGTCAGTTGAACCGTTATATGACTGGGCTCACAAGGAGTCATAAAAAACGTCATTCCCGCGAATGCGGGAATCCAGACCGGTGGCCTGGTTCTGGATTCCCACTCCCCGCTTAACTCATGCGGGGACAGGTTGCGTGAGAATGACGGGTGAAAAATCCTGCGGGGACAGGTTACGGGGAATGACGGGTACTTTGGAGCATTTTCAGGTGAACCGTCATGAGCCCTTCGACTGTTCGACAAGCTCACAGCTCAGGGCTCACTAGGGTTCATGAAAACGTCATTCCCGCGAAAGCGGGAATCCAGACCGTGGGCATGATTCTGGATTCCCACTTGCGTGGGAATGACGGGTGAAAAATCCTGCGGGGACAGGTTCTGTGGGAATAACGGGTACTTTGGAGCATTTTCAGGTGAACCGTCATGAGCCCTTCGACTGTTCGACAAGCTCACAGCTCAGGGCTCACCAGGGTTCATAAAAAACGTCATTCCCGCGTAAGCGGGAATCCAGACCGGGGCCTGGTTCTGGATACCCACTCCCCGCTTAAATCATGCGGGGACAGGTTGCGTGGGAATGACGGGGTGAAAAATCCTGCGGGGACAGGTTCCGTGGGAATGACGGGTACTTAGGAGTATTTTCGAGTGAGCATATTCATATTGGTTATTGACTGGGGTGTTTTTACACAAATTTGAGGTAAATTGTATTCTATGGCCACACTTGCCAAATTTGTCCAATTGACATATCATATCGTCTAAAAACATATCTTGTTATATATTATAGAGATTTATTCAAATTGATTTTTTAACTCAATAAAGGTATTATCTTTGCATATAAAATCTTTGACTAAAAGTATGTTTTAACTGTGTGTTAATTAAACAGCACCTTCTATCAAGGCAAACTATCCGTGAGGATAGGGCGCAACGCCAAGGGGCTTTTAGAAAAAAGCAAGCCGGGCTGCCGAGGTGCAATAAGCTTTCGTAAAGGGAAGATATTGCAGTTTGGCAGTCCGGCTTTTTTATTTTAAGAAGCAGGCCATATTACGCAACTAATGTCGGGGGAGGGAAAAGAAGATGAGATACCGTGCAAATTATAGTAGAACATATAGCCCTCATCCTGGCAGCCTGAGAAAAAAATCAGCCCTGACATCTCTTCTTATCCTTACAGCCTTCATAACCGGTCTGATAACTATGACTGTTGCAACCGTATCCCCTGCCCATGCTGTAACAGGGTCAGAGGCAATAGTCACCGACCAGCTGGAATACATGATTGGCGATACTGCGGCAATATCAGGCACCAATTTTGATCCTGGAGTTCCTGTGACAATTAACGTCGTCCGTGTTGATGGTATTATTGATACCGCTGCAGTTACAACTGACGGCACCGGGGCATTTACATACAACTACTACCTAAATCCCAATGCAATACCGGACCCGGAACTGGCCTATTTCGGAACACTCACTGTGAACGTCCGTGATGAGCTTGGAGCCATCCTCGCTTCTACAACATTTCTTGATAACCCTAATTATCTGCTCCAGGGCTGCTCCAGGGACAAGGGAGATTGTACTGACAGTTTGTCCGGCACCGGCTGGGCCGATGGAACGAGTCCTATGGACGGATGGACGAGCGGAAATGTCAAGGGATGGTACGAGCAGGAATATGTTCCCTATCGTTTGAGGATCAACCTTAGAAAAAGCTCAGATGGAAACAAGAATTATTACATCATGAATCAGCATGACAACCTAAGGAGCGGGACATACGGAGTAGATGGAATAGGAGACTTCTATGTAGGTTCAGGCCCTGATTCTTCTGTATATCCTGAAGGCAAGCTTACCAAGAACTGTACGGTACGGGCCGCAGGCACCGGTATTTTAGTTCCGACAACAGGCACGCCATGTTATGTTTCCGGTCCGATTTACTCAGGGATTGATGATGACGGTGATGGCTATACAGATGAAGAGGCAGTTGATGGGATTGACAATGACGGAGACGGCAGGATAGATGAAGATGTGCAGAGTGGTTCTAATCCGGCCAGGCAGATACAGTTTGTTACAGCAATAAGGTTTGAATCTTCAGAGGCAGGCAGTTCCAGTAAGAGATGGGCGTTGTACTGGAAGGCACACCTTGCAACGGGATCCCACAACTTCCCAGGCTCATCACTTCATGCACAGACTACCGCAAGCGGGAACCAGAATGTACCTGTTTCAGACGTTCATGCAGCCCTTGCAGCAGACCTTTCCATTACCAAGACAGACTCTCCTGATCCGGTCAGCGCCGGCGGGACAATTACATATACAATAACAGTGACCAATAACGGGCCGGATTCGGCGACGAATATAACGGTGACAGATACGTTACCTGCCGGAGCATACCCGGTAACCTTTGTAAGTGCAACCGGGACGAACTGGACATGCAGCTACAGTTCGGGTGTGGTGACCTGTAACCTTGATAACGACAGTTGCTCGGGGACAATACCGCCAATTTACATCACTGTAACTGCCCCGTCACCAGCATCTCAGACAACAATTACAAACAGTGCAACTGTGAATGGTTCTCCGAATGATCCAAATACAGGAAACAATACTGCTTCAGCGACAACAACTGTGAATGCCGTACCGATTCCTGTAAGTGATTTGTCCATAACAAAAACGGATGCCCCGGACCCTGTCAATGCAGCAGGTGTCCTGGTTTACACCCTGAGTGTATACAATGCAGGACCAAGCAATGCAACGAATCTGACTGTGTCGGATACCCTGCCATCCGGTGTGACCTATGTAAGCTCCGGCGGCACCGGATGGACCTGCGGACATAGCAGCGGGGTTGTTACCTGCACCAGGTCAAACTTATCAAATGGTGCAACAGCGCCTTTGATTACGATTACGGTTAATGCCCCTGTAGTCGGAGGAGTTATAAACAACACTGCCTCAGTTACCGGATATCAGAATGACCCCAATAGCGCCAACAACAGCACAACGATACCAACAACAGTCATTGCAGTTGCCGATCTGTCAATTACAAAGACAGATTCACCTGATCCTGTTAATCAGGGTGCGCAAATAACGTATACACTTACTGTCAGCAATGCCGGACCAAGCTCAGCAAGCGGTATAGTAGTAACAGACGCCCTGCCTCTTGGAAGTACATTTGTCAGCGCCACAGGAAGCGGTTGGAGCTGCAGCTATAGCAGCGGTGTCGTGACATGTACTTTGGCAAGCCTCAATTCCGGCGCAACGGCTTCTGTCATCACTATCAAGATTAGTCCACCGAATCAGGCGGGAGATATCAGCAATACAGCGGGTGTATCGTCTACTGTGGCTGATCCAAACTCCTCCAACAATGCCGCTTCTGCAAACACTACGGTAAATCCTGCGGCAAATCTTTCCCTTGCCATGTCAGATTTTCCTGATCCTGATACAGCAGGACAGGATCTCACATATACCCTCGTGATCACAAATTTAGGCCCTAATACGGCGTATAATGTAGTCTTGTCTGACTACCTGCCGCCGGGTGTAACATTTGTTTCAGCGAACTCCACTTCAGGCAGTTGTACTCCGTCAGGAAGCACCGTGACATGCAATATAAGCAGTATTCCCAATGGCGGGACTGTGACAGTCACAGTGGTTGTAATACCGAGTGAAGGGGGCTCACTTGGCAGTTCAGCCTCTGTTACAAGTACAACCCACGATCCCGTTACCAGTAACAATAATAAGTCCGTAACGACAGGAGTTATCGCCGTATCAGATTTGTCAATTACAAAGACAGATGCACCGGACCCTGTAAGTATAAGCGGCACACTGGCCTATACCCTTAGTGTGAACAACAACGGGCCGAGTACAGCTTCCAATCTGATTGTTCAGGATACTCTGCCTGCCACGGTTGGTTATGTCAGCGCCAGTGGAACAGGATGGACATGCAACCAGAGTGGAGGGCTTGTTACATGTACCAGATCAAGCCTTGCAGTCGGCGCTGCACCTGATATAACCATTACAGTAACAGGACCGTCAGCAGGCGGTTCCATAAGCAATACGGCGAGCGTCTCTTCAAGTGTGAATGATTCGAATTTGTCTAATAACAGTTCAACAGCGAGCACAAATGTAACGCCGGCGGTTAATCTCTCCATCACCCAGACAGATTCTTCTGATCCTGTAACAGCCGGAGGGACGTTCTCATATTTGATTACAGTGGCCAACAGTGGTCCAAATTCAGCAACTGGTGTGACAGTGACAGATACCCTGCCGGCAACTGCGTCATTTGTCAGCGCCAGCGGCACAGGATGGACATGTCCGGCCCCGGTTAGCGGCACACTTACATGTACCAGAGCCGGTCTCGGCATTGCGACAGCGCCGGTCATTACTGTTACACTGACAGCCCCCCCTGAAAGCGGCGCCATCAGCAATACGGCAATAGTATCCGCCAATGAAGGGGACCCTGTTCCTGCAGACAACAGCTCAACAGAGCCTACTGTCGTAACAGGTGTGTCGAATCTTTCCATTACCAAGACGGATTCTGCAGACCCTGTAACAGCAGGGGGGGCGTTATCATATACCATTACAGTGACCAACAGTGGTCCGAGCACAGCACACAACGTGACGGTAACGGATACACTGCCGTCTGGTGTTGGATATGTAAATGCAACCGGCACAGGGTGGACTTGCACGCCCGGGGTTGGAAGCGTATCATGCACCCGTTCGAGCCTTGCGCCAGGGACAGCGCCTGTTATTACCATTTCAGTAACAGCGCCGTCAGAAGGCGGTTCTATCAATAATTCAGCGACAGTATCTGCCAATGAAAGCGACCCTGTACCAGGCAACAACAACGCGTCACAGGGGACGACAATCAATGCCTCGGCAGACCTGGCTATCACAAAGGGTGATTCACCTGATCCTGTGACTGCAGGCGGTACTCTTATATACACGCTTACAGTGACCAACAATGGTCCAAGTACTGCTACTGGTGTTACAGTGACGGATAACCTCCCGTCAGGTGTAACATATTCGGGTTACAGCGGGGCCGGCTGGAGTTGCCTGCATAGCTCTGGTGTTGTGACCTGCACCACTGCCTCTCTTGGAACAGGGATAGCGCCTGTTATTTCCATTACAACAACAGCTCCGTCAACAGCAGGAACCAAGACCAATAACGCGTCAGTAACCTCAGCAGTCAGCGATCCGGTAAGCGGCAATAACTCCGCAAGCCAGACCACAACAATTAATCCGCCGTCAGGGGCAAATGCAGACCTCGCGATAACAAAGTCAGATTCGCCAGATCCTGTTTACGCAGGGGCTGCATTAACATATACACTTAATGTGACCAATAATGGTCCTGATACTGCGACAGGTGTCGTTGTAACGGACAGCCTGCCATCAGGCGCTGCATTTGTAAGCGCAGGCGGGACAGGATGGACATGTAATAATGTCAGCGGGGTTGTGAACTGTAACCTGTCAAGCATCTCCACAGGGCCGGCGCCTGCAATATCTATTATACTGACTGTGCCGGCTGTATCGTCCCTGACCAACACGGCGATTGTATCGTCGAATGACGGAGATCCGAATATGGCGAATAACAGCAGCACAGCGACAACAACAGTGACGCCGTCTGCAGATGTCTCTGTGACCAAGACAGATTCGCCGGACCCGGTGGTATTACCGGGTGATCCCCTTCACTATACCATTACTGTGACTAACAACGGTCCGAGTACGGCAACAGGCGTAACACTCACGGATGTGCTGTATTCGACCCTGACCTATCAAAATGCATCATCTACCCAGGGCTCATGTACATACTCAAGCGGCACTTTAACATGTAATATTGGCACCATGGCAAGCGGGGCTTCAGTAACTGTGACAGTAAATACGCTGACCACCCTGAAGGGCATGATTGACAACACGGCCACAGTATCTGCCGCTCAGTTTGATCCGAACATGGCAAACAATACAGGCAATGAGACCACAAATGTTGGTGATATCTCAAGGCTTCTGAACATCTCTACAAGGGCCTGGGTCGGGACAGGAGAAGACAGGGAAATAGGAGGTTTTATAGTAGGCGGCAGCATACCCAAGAAGCTCCTTATAAGGGGACGCGGTCAGTCAATGAGCGGAGCCCCGTTTAATATAACAGGCACCCTTAACAATCCGTATCTGCGACTGTTCTCGTCTTCTGCAGGTGATTACATTGCGCAGAATGACAACTGGGGTGATCAGAGCGACCCTCTGTGTTCAAACAAGGGTTTTGTCTGTGGTACACAGACAGAAATTGTGGCTACGGGCATTTCCCCCTGCGTACCTAATCCGGGTCAGACATCTACACCTCCCGGGTGCTCGAATGAGTCTGCTATCATGATCACAGTACCCCCTGGTTCCTATTCTGCGGTGTTGAGCGGGGTAAGTAACGGCACAGGTGTAGGCCTGATCGAGGTGTTTGATATGGACGGGAGCACCATGCCCAAATTGGTCAATATATCCACCCGTGCGCAGGTGCTGACAGGAGACAACAGGATGATAGGCGGCTTCATTATTGGCGCTGGAAATGGAAACAAGAAGATACTCCTCCGTGCACGCGGAGCCTCGATGGCCGGGGCCCCGTTTAATATAAGCGGTACGCTGTCTAATCCATACATAAGGCTGTTCTCATCCCCAAAAGGCGCATACATAGCCCAAAACGACAACTGGGGTGATCAGAGCGATACCCTTTGTTCGACAAGTGGTTTCGTCTGTGGTAATCCGGCACAGATTACAGCTACAGGTATGGACCCATGTGTGCCGAATCCCGGCCAGACATCTGCACCTCCAGGGTGTTCGAATGAGTCTGCGATCCTGATTACAGTGCCGCCTGGGAGTTATTCAGCGGTAGTAAGCGGGGTCAATAATGGTACGGGAGTGGGACTGGTAGAGATATTTGAACTGGCGGAATAATACAGCATGGATACAATATCATGGACATCTCTCGAATTAAATGGGTATTAGCAGGCGTAGTCTCGTTTCTGCTTGCTGCGCCAGGGATTTCTTCGGCCTTTATAACTACCCACTATTCTGCAGATGTTGCTATGACAAGCGTCTCTTTTGAGGCAGAAGGGCGGATTGGGGATCTAAGTGGCACTCAGACTTATGAGCTTGACTTGGGTCCTTCAACTATCTCTCCGGTACAGACCGCCCAGTATAACTGGCCGAACGGGACACCGGTACCATTTACATTATCATACGATAACGTCAGCAACCTTATCACTTTTACCGTAGGGTCCAATACCCTGACTTACCCCCCTGTTAAGATGCTAATTGATCTGTTTATTCGCACCCGTGCTGTAAACAGTGATACAGGCATCCTGGTTGATAATCTCGTATTAAACGGTATTCCTGTAGGTGATTTATCCAATGCCTATGTCCCGGGAACCAGCGGCATTGATATCCTGCAGATCAGCGGTGCGTCGCTATCTAATGGTTTTACCCTTACAGGTCAGGCAACGATGACATGGGTTGGATCGCCGCCCTACTGGAGTAAACTTGGTTTCCTCGTTAAGGTTTCACAGGGCAAGGCTGATCTGTCCCTTATCAAGACCGATTCGCCTGATCCTGTCAATGTCGGCCAGAGCCTTACATATATACTCAATATCACCAACAATGGCCCTACACAGGCCAATAACGTCATTGTTACGGATACCCTGCCTGCAGGTGTGACCTTTGTCTCTGCTGTGCCGACACAGGGCAGTTGCAGCGGCACAGGCACAGTGACCTGCAACCTTGGGAGTATTGCAAACGGCGCAAATGCAACAGTAACCATAGTGGTAAACCCTACAATTACAGGTACCATCTATAATAGTGCAAGTGTGTCTTCTGCAGAATATGATTATGACAAATCCAACAATACAGCGTCGAAAGTTCCTACAACGGTTAATCTACCCCCTGTAGTTCCGGTGGCAGATCTCTCTATTTCAAAAATAGATTCTCCTGACCCTGTGATGGTTGGAGACAGTCTTCTCTATACAATCACAGTGACAAACAACGGCCCTGACGGCGCTACAGGAGTCAAAGTTACAGATACCCTGCCGGTTGGAGTAAGCATGTCATCAGCTATTCCGAGTCAGGGAACTTGCAGCGGCACTGACACAGTAACATGCGACCTTGGAAGTCTTGGAAGTGGTGCGAGCGCAACTGTCCTGATAACAGTAACACCGTCATCAACAGGAACCATTTATAACAGCGCAACTGTCACCGGAAGTGAAAATGACCCGGATATTTCCAATAATACGACGCAGCCGGTATCCACGACAATTAACAGCCTGCCTTCAGTTGATGCTGATCTCTCAATTACTAAGACAGATTCACCGGACCCTGTGCCGCTGGTTGGAGATAACCTGACTTACACGGTTACAGTAATCAATAATGGACCGGCATCAGCTACAGGAGTATTGGTAACGGATTATCTGCCAACTTCGATTGGCTCCCTTCAGGTTGTGCCAATTGAATTGATCTCAGTTACCCCGAGTCAGGGGACCTGCAGCGGAACGTTTGTCTTAAGCTGTGATATCGGCACGCTGGCAGGCGGGGCTTCTGCAACTATTACTATAGTTACAAAGACCCTTTTTACCGGCATAATAAGCAACACTGCCACAGTGTCCGGCAATCAGAATGATCCTGATAATGTCAACAACAGCGCTGTCCAGAATACCAACATTGGGGATGTTTCGAGATTGATCAATATATCCACAAGGGCCTTCGTAGGTACAGTGGACGATAGGGCTATCGGGGGATTTATTGTCGGAGGGGAGCTTCCCAAGACCATTGTGGTCCGCGGACGTGGTCCCTCGATGAGTGGACCGCCTTTTAATATAACCGGCACGTTGTCTAATCCATATTTAAGGCTATACTCATCTTCAGATGGTGCCTACATAGCGCAGAATGATAACTGCGGAGACCAGAGTGATCCCCTGTGTGGGGACAGTGGATACGTTTGTGGGACGATTGCAGAGATCAAATTGTCAAATTTAGACCCGTGTATGCCAAATCCGGGACAGACCTCTCCACCGCCCCGGTGTACCTATGAGTCCTGTATAATGATTACCGTTCCTCCAGGCAGTTATTCCACTGTACTCAGCGGGGTAAGTAACGGCACAGGAGTAGGGCTTGCAGAGGTTTTTGATATTGACGGCGGCACAATGCCAAAGCTAGTCAATATATCCACACGTGCCCAGGTGTTGACAGGATTCAACAGGATGATAGGCGGTTTCATCGTCGGTGCAGGGTCCGGGGACAAAAAGATCCTTATCCGTGCGCGGGGTCCCTCTATGAGCGGAGCGCCGTTTAACATAAGCAGCACTTTATCAAATCCAAATATAAGGCTCTATTCTTCGGGGGCTGAGGCCTATATAGCCCAGAATGACAACTGGGGAGATCAGAGCGATACGCTCTGTTCAGGCAGCGGATTTGTCTGCGGCACAGCGGCAGATATCACGGCAACGGGAATGGACCCATGTGTCCCGAATCCTGGTGAGACATCCGCACCACCAGGCTGTACAGATGAGTCTGCAATCCTGATAACAGTCCCGCCAGGCGCTTATTCAGCCGTTGTAAGCGGAGTAAACGACGGGACTGGTGTAGGATTGGTAGAAATATTTGACATAACTGAATAAAAAGAGAGAAAAGGGGCGTATCTCTTTCCCCTTTTCTCTCTTCCAATACGCATGTATGTGAACTTGATTTCCTTGTCCATCTCAGTGGATGATGGACGGATATATCCTTGCGGCGATTGCAATCAGCAGGACCAGGACGACCGACTGGATGCCAAAATCGGCGCCGAGTCCGAGGGCGCTCTCAGAACCTCTTATCATAAAAAATCTCAGCGCATCTACCTGATAACTGAGGGGGTTAACCCTGGAGACTGCATGCAGCCAGCCTGGCATGATGCTAAGCGGATAGATCGCATTGCTCGCAAAGAAAAGCGGCATGGTCAGCACCTGCCCGATACCCATGAATCGCTCACGTGTCTTTACGATGCAGGCGACTATCAGCGAGAACGTCGAAAAGACGGCAGAACCAAGTAGTACTGTCGCCAGTACACCGGCTATGGCCCCTGCGTCAAGACGCAGCTGCACGCCAAGGATAAGGGCCAGTATATAGATGGCGATTGCCTGTGTAGATGCCCTGATACCGGATGCCAGGGCGCGGCCAAGCACTAAGGCGACCCGGGAGGCAGGGCTGACCAGGTATTTGTGCACCACCCCGAGGTCCCTTTCCCATATCAGTGATATTCCATAAAAGATGGAGATGAACAGCATGCTCTGTGCCAGTATCCCAGGCGTGATAAAGTCAATATAACCCATTGAGCCAGTCGGGATGGTGCGGGCCCGTGCGAGCACCTGTCCAAAGATCATGAGCCACAGTGTGGGCTGTACGAGCCTGGTCAGAAGTTCTACCGGGTCATGCTTCAGCTTTCTAACGTCGGCTTCGGCTACAGCCAGGGTCTGTCTTAAGAACCCGGCGAGTCTTGTAACCTTATCCAAGCCTTTCAGCGGTCCTGCGGGTCCTGACTGCATCCTTAAAATCTCCTCTATCGGCAGCAACTGACACGCCGGTGTAATGAATGAATACGTCATCGAGGCTCTTATCCGGCCCCAGCTCCTTCTTTAACTCATCCGGTCTTCCAATTGCAACAATCCGTCCGGCATGCATGAAGGCAACGATGTCGCACAACTCATCTGCCTCATCCATGTCATGTGTGGTCATCAGCACGGTTGTCCCGAACTCCTCCCGGAGCAGCCGGACGCGTTGCCATACGGCACGCTTGGCGCCAGGGTCCAGCCCAACAGAGGGCTCGTCAAGGAACAGTATCTCAGGCCGGTGAAGCATCGCCTGTGCGATCTCAAGCCTCCGTATCATCCCGCCTGAATACTGATTGACCATCCTGTCCGCGTGTTCACTCAACTCCATCAACTCAAGGGCATCCTCTATCCTCTTTTTCCGCTGCACGCGCGGGATGCCGTAGAGCTTGGCAGAGATGAGCAGGTTTTCACGGCCAGTCAGCTCGCCGTCCGCAGATAGCATCTGGGCGACATATCCTATATGCCGCCTGACCTCTTCCGGCATCCGTATAATGTCAAACCCGACCACACGGGCTGTCCCGGATGTAGGCGGCAGCAGGGTAGTTATCATCTTGATGGTGGTGCTCTTTCCTGCACCGTTTGTCCCCAGGAGGCCGAATATAGCCCTGTCCTTAACTGCAAAACTGATCTGGTCCACTGCCACAAGCCCGTTGAAGCGGCGTGTCAGCAGCGTAGCCTCTACTACAGTGCGATCTGTTGGGATTGTATATCTCTCATCTGTTGTTGACGTTGCATTCAAGAAATGATCTTTCTGCCTGAGTAAACAATTATTACTTAGTTAAGCTGTAGAGTCAAGGAGAACAGGTCAACACAAACCTATTCCAGCGTATTGACAGCCGAAACTTATACTGCTAATTTGTAAATTAACCATATTTGTATTTTATATATCAGCCATCCTGTTGAATAGAAAGAAGAGGGTCCTATGTTATTAGAATATATTCAGGCAGCAATGGGTGAAACAGAATTTAAAAAATTAGAAGATGGAAGTGACAACTTCCTATGCATGTCATCAACCGTCACAAGAAGAGAGCTGATCAGATCCCGAATCCTCATGGAAGTGGGGACATAAGTATAAATCTTGTTAAAGAAATGCTACGGCAGGCAGGTATCAGTAGTGAAGCGTGGGAAAAGGCTTAACGGGATATTCGCAGATGACACAATATAACTTTACCCTCATAAGGGAGAGGCAGAATAAAAGCAGGTTTCAGAGGGCGCGGCGTGTTACAGAAAAACTCGTAAGAATCCTTTCTGAGAAATATAAGGTAAGCAAGATTGTTCTAATCGGCTCATGTCTTGACGAAGGACATTTTCATTCACGTTCAGACATAGACCTGTGCGTTGAAGGACTCTCTGATTCGGACTATTTTCGTGCGCTTGGGGACTTGATTGCAGAGTCTGAAGAGTTTGGTGTTGACCTGATACCTATGGAAGACGCCACTGAAAGGATGCGGGCCTACTGTGGGGAAGGAGAGATAGTCTATGAGCGGAAATGAAATACTTGTCAGGCGCATCGTATCGGAAATCAACGCGGAATTATCGAATATTCAGAGATTACTCAATGAATATAGTGAGTTTCTTAGTCAATATAAGTTGGTTAATAAGTATCTATTGAGGGCAAAGGCTTCATATTTGACTGACTTTTATATGGGAATAGAAAGAATCTTCCAGATAATTGCGACAGAGATTGACGGCGGTATTCCGCGAGGGGAAGAGTGGCACAAAAGGCTTTTGCTAAATATGACATTAGAGATTGAGGGGGTCCGTCCTGCAGTAATCTCCCCGGGCCTATGTAATAGTCTAAAGCCTTTTCTTGGTTTCAGGCATGTCGTTAGACAGGCATATGGTTTCCAACTTGAAGAGGCAAAACTTGAGGACCTTGCTGCGCAACTTGAAAAGACATCCAAGGGCCTTTCGTCTGAAATAGCGAACTTCTGCGAGACACTGAAGAGGCAGGTATCAGGTGAGCCGTCAAAGTAGACATCATGATTCACATCTTGCCAGCAATACCATAGTGCTGGTATAATTCTTGCTGTAATATTCCGTGTGATATTTTCACGGCCGCCCGCTGTTTGCGGCTTTTATTATGCCATGAGCGTTCATAATTTGAACGACGCAACTTCTGCAAGCCAAATGGCGGCAGCCTGCCTGACCCCTTAAACATTGTCAAGACGTAACATAGAATCCCGCCTTCTTACAGCATGAATTGTGAAATTCTTAATACTCTTTATGTAAAAAGTAATGGAGATATTCCGTGTAATTGTGATTTTGGTGAACAAATATTATTGGGAAAGGTTGCTCCTGATGAACCGTCATGGAACATTTTAAATGTCTTAACAAATGAGAAATATGCGCATATTAGAAAAACCCTTGCTTCAGGCACAATGCCATGGGGGGATATTTGCGGAAAGTGTGCTTTTATACGGGGAAATGAGTCGCTTACGGATTATTTGGCTCAAAAGAAAATCAGAAAAATTCAAATAGAACCTTCGCTTGCTTGTAATCTCAGATGTCCTTGCTGTAGTAACCAAACCCACAGGAAAACACGGCCAAAACAGCATTTGATGACTTTAGAAGTATTTAAGGTTTTAATGAGCAGTCTCACACAAAATTCATATCTAACTGAGTCAATCGAATATTGTGGCCAAGGCGATCCTTTGATGCATCCAAAATTTGTGGAATTTGTAAAAATTGCACGGTTATATTATCCGTCTGCTATTCAACGGTTGATTACAAATGGTAATTTTGATTATTGCAAGACTATGAATAACGAATTGATTGAACAACTATATGTATCTTGCGATGGAGTTTTCCAAGGCAGTTATGAGAAGTACAGAATTGGCGGAAGTGTTGATAAAGCGATTAAGTTTATGAAAGATGCAAAGAAGTCAGGAAATGTGCGGAAATTAATATGGAAATATATTTTATTTGAATTCAATGATAGTAATGAAGAGCTCATTGCTGCCCAGCATTTGGCAAATTCCATTGGTGTCGATCTATTAATGTTTGTGTTTACTCACTCTCAGTTTAAGTCAATAAAATACAAACCTGAAACGATCAGCGAGCTGCCGATCATATATCCAATTGTGACGACGAACCATACGAGCCAGATTGAGGAAAAAAATAGAAATAAAAGACAAAAAGCCTCTTTGAATTATGCTATCCGCTGTTATAAACGATTATTAGGGCTTGTTAAATAAACTGTTTCTGGAATTCACCCACATGAATTTTAATATTATGCCTTTAAAATATTTCAAAATGCTAATGCATTTCCTCCGACTTATTTTTCGCAGCAGCTACATGATCCGGAGCATGGTCATCCGTGACATCCGGCGGCGCTATGTCGGGTCATTACTTGGGATATTCTGGTCTGTAATACAGCCGCTTACACAACTATTAATCTATTATTTTATCTTCTCCGTCGTCTTTAAAATGAGGCTGGGGCCGGAATATGGGGAAACACATTATGCTGTATGGCTGATCTCGGGTCTATTGCCGTGGCTACTCTTTGCTGACGTGCTGAACCGTTCGCCCAATTCCGTTCTGGAGCAATCAAGCCTCATCAAGAAAATGGTATTCCCCTCTGAGATCCTGCCTATCGTGACCCTGTCTTCTGCCATTATCAGCCATCTCATTGGCATGGCCATACTAATCGGTCTGCTCGTGGCACTCGGAGGGGCGATTACTATAAAGATAATCCTGATCATCCCTTATCTTTTTGCACTCGGGCTTTTTAGCCTCGGTATCTCATGGATACTGTCATCCCTGAATGTCTATCTCAGGGATATAGGTCAGGTAATCAGCGTGTTTGTCACTATCTGGTTCTATTTAACACCGGTAGTATATTCACGCCAGTTCGTCCCGTTACGTCTTCAGAAAATATATGCCCTAAACCCAATGCTCCATATCATCGAGGGCTACCGGATGGCCCTTCTGGGAAAGACAGATATGGATATTGGAGGATTTGGTTATGCCCTGGCAGCAGGGGTGATACTTCTTGTCATCGGTGCGTTTACCTTCAGGAGACTTAAACCCGCATTTGCAGATGTACTGTAAGATAGATGGTTTTAAACAGAACGACGGATTTGCGCGAAGTGGCCGCAATCTGCTACGGATATGATATAATAATATGCAATATACCTTTAATGAAAAGGGAGGGAACGGTAATGGAAACTTTAAAGCAAGAGGCAATCAGAGTGATATCACAATTGCCTGACACGGCCAATATTGAAGATATTATGTATGAGCTTTACGTGATTGATAAAGTCAAAAAGGGAAGAGAGGCAGCAGAGCGGGGGGACAAGCCCCTCAACTGCAGTTCACCGGGAATTGCTGATCATGGCTTCTTAGAATAATTGATATCACAGAACTTGCTTTGCTAAAATTGGCTTGTTTTCCCCATGAAGATAATAGACCAGCACAAAATAACCGCGGTTGTAAAAGAAGGAAGCCTGGGTCTTATGAAAGAGAGGTTTTTATGTTGATTGAATATATTTATGCAGTAATGGAAAAGGCAGAATACAAAAAATTAGATGATGAGAGCTGGTTTGCAGAGATACCAGGATTTGATGGTGTCTGGGCAAATAGTAAGACAGTTGAAGAATGCAGGAAAGAACTTATAGAAGTACTGGAAGAATGGATTATTATAAAACTAAAAGATAAAGATACATTACCATTGGTAAAAGATATAGATATTAATATTAAGGAAGTGATTGCCACTTAATTATGTCGTCCACTATCTCTCGAAGAGAGCTGATCCGAAAATTCAGATCATTAGGATACGAAGGACCTTATTCCGGAGGGAAACATCAATTTATGAAAAAAGGGCAAAAGAAGATTCGCATCCCTAATCCCCATGGAACTGGAGATATAAATATAACTCTTGCTAAGGAGATACTTAGACAGGCCGGCATAGGTAAGGAAGAGTGGGACAAGGCTTAAGGCTTTTATCAGCTATGACTCGTAACCTTATATGAACGCCATTGAAGTAAACAATCTGACCAAGATCTACCGTCTGTATAAATCCCACAAAGACCGTGTGAAGGAAATCATCAGCCTGAATACGAAGAAATATCATCATGACTTCCATGCGTTAAATGACGTCTCATTTACAATTAATCAAGGAGAGACTGTAGGTATCATAGGACAAAATGGAAGCGGCAAAAGCACGCTTCTTAAAATCATATGCGGTGTTACTAAACCTACCAGTGGAAACCTAAAGGTAAACGGCCGTATTTCGTCTCTACTTGAACTGGGCGCCGGCTTCCATCCGGATTTTACCGGACGCGAAAATGTTTACATGAATGGCGCCTTGATGGGATTCTCTAAGGAGGAGATGGAGATGCGGCTTCCGGAGATTGAGGCATTTGCAGAAATTGGAGAGTTTATAGAGCAACCCGTAAAACATTATTCAAGTGGAATGTATGTGCGCCTTGCCTTTGCTGCTGCAATTAATGTAAATCCGGATATATTAATTGTTGATGAGGCGTTGGCCGTTGGGGATGCTGGTTTTCAATTTAAATGCTTTTTTAAGCTCCAGGAACTCCAATCCAAACAAAAAACAATATTATTTGTATCTCATGATATGAATACTATAAAAAAATATTGTTCTAAAGTTGTTCTACTTGATAAGGGGCAAATAAATTTTAATGGTAACCCTAACGAGGCAGTAAATATATATTCGAAAATACTATTTAACAGCGACAAGAAGAGCTATAGCCAGAATGACATAATTAATGAAGGAGCACAACTATCGTATTCTTCAACAGAAAATAAGGAATTCAGATATGGTTCCCGAGAAGGTGAAATCACAGATATCATGTTGTTTAATTCGAAGGACGAATCCGTTAATGTGTTTACATCGGGAGAGAAAATGACTGTCAGATTCCAGGTTTTTGCAAAACAGGATATTTCGAACCCGGTAGTAGCAATGACGTTTAAGGATATTAAAGGACAGGAGATTTATAGCACGAACAGTCATTTCAAGGGAGTGGATTTACCGAGTCTGAGGGAAGGAAGTGAGGTGGAGGTATCATTTTCCCAGGTGCTTAATTTAATTCCTAATACATATTTCATTTCTCTTGGTTTTGTACGCATGGAAAACGGCAAGATTATACCTATGGACCGCAGATATGATGTTATAGAAATAAAAGTAGTATCAAAAGATAATGATTTTAGCATTGGTATTGCAAATCTTGACAGCCAGATTGAAGTAAAAAGGATTAAAAAATGTGTTGATTAGCTGTCAGAGTCGTGTAGGTATTGCAGTAAAGTTTTGTTTGCAGGGTTGCTAATGTCGGAAATAGATAGGATGTTGAAAATAAATAGGAACAATATAAGCCGAGTTGAGAAGACTGGACAGGATTTATGGATTGAATCAGACTCTAACATTGAATATTCCGATGTAGGAACAGAACAAGAATCTAAAATCCTTGATGAACTGAAACGGACTTCATGGAGAAATGTTGTTGCACAAAGATTTGAACAAAAATCTCCATGGCTTTATAGAATTATTACTGACAAGGGAAGGAGTCTATTTCTGGATGTTCTTCCTATAAAAAAGGACGGATGTTTCCTTGATGTTGGTTCAGGCTGGGGGCAGGTAGCAATTCCCTTATCTCGGTATGGCAAAGTGTACTGTATGGATGTGACACAAACCAGGCTGAATATTTTGCGGGAGATTGCAAAACAGGAGAATTCAGGGCTCAATTATATTTGCGGTAATTTCTGCACCTTTCCTTTTGACGATGAACAATTTGATCTGGTGATCTTTAATGGGACATTCGAATGGCTTCCTTTGGGTGCCCCTCAAAAGGGCAATAAGGAAGCTCAGGAAGCTGCATTAGAAAAGACTTGTCGTATTTTAAATCCCGATGGAATAGTCTATATAGGAATTGAGAATTCTTTGGGTTTAAAATATATAATGGGTGCACCAGATGATCATACTGGCATCCAGCATATTACATTTCTTAATGAGTCCGATGCGGATGCAGCATACAAAAAAGTTACCGGCAAGAAAAGTTTGAGAGTTAGAACCTGGTCATTGGCGGAATATACTCAAATGCTTGTTGAAGCAGGTTTTGTGATTTTGGAGACATATGCGTGTTTTCCTGATTACAAGTTAATACGGCAAATGATCCCAATTCAGGAAGTCAATTCATATATTCTGGGAAATGGAGTGTGTGCACCAGAATATTCCGGCGTAGATGGTGCCCACCTCCCATTCATAGGGAAAATGGATTCTATATACCGGCTGTTAGCTAAGAACGGAGTTGCACAACTATTTTGTCCTTCGTATTCCTTTGTGGCAAAAAAACCAAAATGACCCTTATCAATCAACTTAAAGATTATCTTTTACATGAACGAGTTATTTCTGTTAAAGATAAGGACAGAATTAGCATTTCGTTATTGGTGGGTGATGCCCCCAAAAGAGAGGATGCACTTTCAAGACGCTATATTATATCGAAAGATTACAAACCGGTACTTTCCGTTAAGTTTCTTCCGGCGCCGTGGAGATTTTCTTATGATGATATATTGCAAACACGGGCGCTATATTCAAAACTCGAGTCGTTTAGGGTTCCTCAACTTGTAGGTCATTTTTCCAACACGGATGGTATTTTCTTCGTTGAAGAATATATTAATTCCGCTGTTACATTGGCGGACCTTATAAAAATCGGAGACCTTAATAGCAAGAAGGCAATTGAAGTAATTAGAAGTATTCTGTTTGAAATATGGTCGGTGTCTGAACCTGCAGGAAAGGAATTTATCATAAAGGAGATAAAAAATTATAAGAGTTACCTGCAATACTTAATTCAGGAAAGTTATCTGTTAGACAACATAATGGAGAGTATAGAAAGGTTAATTGAGGCTAATGCTGAGAACTTCCGGCAAGCCTGGTCTACAGGCGACATTATGGATAGAAATATTTTATTATCAGATAAAAACTGGTATCTTATAGATTTCGACTATTGTCATCAGACGTTATTCTTGTTCAAAGAGGCGTATAGAAATATTCTATATGCTAACTGGGCTGAGAATACTACAGTACATGAGATTGCCCCCTGGCTCGGGAAATTTCCAGAGGAGTTGGCCACAATACTTTCTCTTGCATGGGAAAAACACTTATATGCTGAAATATTAGACAAGCAGGCTAATAAAGTGTATGAAAGTTATTTAAGAAAGCTGGCATGGGATATTCTGTACCCACAAATAAATAAGATTGAGGAATCTTTGAAAGAGAAAGAACACGAAGTTGTGAAACTGCAAAAAGAGATAGGCCATATTAAGGAAAGTCCGGCCTGGAGATTGTTAAAAAAAACCAAGAGCATCAAAGATAAGATATTTTAACTAACCTGAAGATTTATGTGATCTTCAGTATTTAGTTCTGTTGCATGTATGCAGCAATAAAGGCACCTTATGTTGTTTCATAAACTTATTAATAAAATCGGAAATACCATATTGCCGGCTGGCTCTAATAAAAATCCATATGACTTGTGGATAGCTAAGAATGAGCCGGATGGGGTTAAGTTAAAGGCTATGCGGAGTGATTCACAGTCCTGGACGTACAGGCCGCTGGTAAGCATAGTAACACCGGTCTATAATCCCCAGCAATATGATTTAACGAAATGCATCAAATCTGTTCTCCATCAGGTCTACGATAACTGGGAACTTTGTCTGGTTGATGGCGGATCGGATAAGCCTTATGTCAGAAAGACGTTTGAAAGATTTGCGGCTGAGGACAGCCGGATAAAGTCGCAGTTTCTAACTAAGAACCTTGGCATTGCCGGAAATTCCAACGCGGCGCTGAAGCTTGCCACAGGGGAGTATGTCGCATTCCTGGACCATGACGATATGCTTTCGCCGTCTGCCCTTTATGAGGTGGTGAAACGGCTCAACGATGACCGGTCTGTGGATTTCTTCTACTCTGATGAAGATAAGGTACCGGCTGATAGTGGTGACAGATATTCTCCGTTTTTTAAGCCGGAATGGTCGCCTGATACCTTCATGTCATATAATTATCTCTGTCACTTCGCCGTCATAAGAAAGACGATTATAGAAAAGGCCGGCGGTTTCAGGGAGGGCTATGATGGGGCACAGGACTATGATTTGTTTCTTCGTGTTGTTCAAAATACGAACAGGATCAGACGGATTCCCAAAGTGCTGTATCACTGGAGGGCTGCCAAAGGCTCTGCTGCATCAGAGCTGATGGCAAAGCCCTATGCGCTCGATGCGGCGAAGAGGGCGATTAGCGGATATCTGACGCTAAAGGGCATGGAAGGGGAGGTCACTGACGGCCTATTTCCAACTTCATACAGGGTGAAGTACAGGATACGTCCGGGGCGGAAGGTCGCCTTTATTATTCCCACGAGGGATAGAGTGGACCTCCTGAAGAGATGTGTGAATTCGATCATCGGGAGAACGGATTACCGGGACTATGAGATCGTGGTCGTGGATAACGGGAGCGAAGAGCGTGATGCTATTGAATATCTGAAATCGCTTACCGATGTCCCCAGTCTGGATTCACGCTTGCGCGGGAATGACGTAAAAGTCCTCTCCTATGCCAGGCCCTTTAATTTCTCTGCGATCAATAATTTTGCAGCAAAGTCAACGGATGCAGAAGTTCTCCTCTTCCTCAATAACGACACCGAGGTCATCAGCGGTGAATGGCTTTCAGCCATGCTCGAGTTTGCCCAGCGTGATGATGTCGGAGCGGTGGGTGCAAAGCTGTACTATCCGAACGATACGATCCAGCATGCAGGTGTATTTATCGGTGTTCGTGGTCTGGCGGCCCATTGCCACAAAGACTTCCCCAGGTCAAGCAGCGGTTATTTCGGCAGGTTGAAGATCATCCAGAATGTGAGTGCTGTGACGGCCGCCTGTCTGATGGTGCGCAGAAAAGTGTTTGAGGAGGTGGGCGGATTTGAGGAGAGGCTGTCTCACGCCTTCAACGATGTTGACCTGTGTCTCAAAATAAGAGAGAAGGGCTATCACATCGTTTTTACCCCCTATGCTGAACTCTATCACCACGACTCAGCAAGCGGCGCAAGCAAGGGGCATGAAGTGGCGCCCACACCTGAGGGACAGGAGAGATTTTCAAGGGAAAAGGAGTTTATGAGGAGCAAGTGGAAGGATGTCCTGGCCGCTGGTGATCCCTACTACAACCCCAACCTGACACTTGAGAGATTGGATTTCAGTATTAAACTATAATTCATTATCCCTTGACAGGCAAGTTCAGCCCACATATAATACACATATATATACACATACTATAAGGATATTCTTAACATGAAAAGAACCAATATCTTGCTCACTGAAGACCAGCACAATATATTGAAGCGCTATGCCCGGAAGGAGACAAAGACAATGGGGGAATTAATCCGTGAGGCCGTAGACCACATTTATCAGGAAGAAGATGTGCTGGAGAAGAGGAGACGCATTGCTTTAGAGGCATATCAAGAGGGATTTCTCAGTATGGGAAGATTGTCCGAAATCCTGGGAATGTCTCCTGTGTCTGCAAGGGAATATCTGAATCAAAAAAAAATCCCATTACAGACACAAGATCAGGAGGAAATCCTGAGAGATGCCCGGAATGCCTGATATTATTCTTGATGCCTGTGTGCTTTCCAATTTTGCCTTGAGCCATTCTCTCCACATCCTGAGGTCCTGTTATAAAGACCATGCCTACGTATCTTCATTCGTGACAGTTGAAAATCTAAAGGGGATTCTGAGTGGATACCGTGAACTGGGAGAGATCAGAAAAGCTTTAGCTGATGAATGGCTCATTGAAGTTTCTCTCGATGATACGAAAGAGAAAGCGTTCTTCGAGAACTTGTCTGTTTCTCTTGGGGCAGGGGAGGCCTCCAGCATTGCGATTGCGAAAGTCCGGGGATTTGTGTTCGCCTCAGATGACCGGGTTGCCCGAAGAGAGGCTGAGCTTCTCGGAGTCCCTGTTACTGGCACAGTGGGTATCCTTTATAAAGCAGCAAAGATGAAATTAATCACGTTACGCAAAGCTGACAATATCCTGAACCGGATGATAGAAAAAGGTATTTATTCCCCTGTGAAATCGCTTAGAGAGCTAACTGAGTACTGATTATTTATGTAATCCAGTCATAGATAAGATTGAAGTAAGTCCTGTAGTGTATTTATTAAACAGGACTTCATAAAAGTCTTGACTATTCTTAAGTACTATTCATAATAGTCACATGGAAAGGTACTTAAATCCCTATATAAAAAATGACCTTAAAGACAAGATAATTATGCTTTCCGGGCCTAGGCAAGTGGGGAAGACAACTATTTCAAAGAGTTTAGTGTCCTCCTTCATGTATTTAAATTATGATTCAGCCGCAGATCGTAAGATTATAAGTGAAGGTGAGTGGCAAAGGGATGTTGAGCTTGTCTTCTTTGATGAGCTTCATAAGATGAAGGGCTGGAAATCATGGATTAAGGGAGTGTACGACACAGAAGGATTAAAACCTGAAATTTTAGTTACAGGTTCTGCGCGACTTGAGGTATTAAAAAAAGGCGGAGATTCACTTGCAGGAAGGTTTTTCCAATACCGCCTTCATCCATTGACGGTAAATGAACTTTGCAGCCTTTTGAATGAAGATCCCAAACAGGCCCTCGATAATCTTATGTTATTTGGGGGATTTCCGGAGCCATATTTAAAAGGTAATCAGACTTTTGCAAAAAGATGGAGACGATCTCACATTGATACCATCGTTCGGGAGGACCTCCTGGACATTGAAAAGGTCAGGGACATAAAATCCATTGAGATACTGATAGATTTACTCAGGGCAAGGGTCGGGTCACAGACTTCCTACAGTGCGCTGGCAAATGATTTACAGGTCTCGATACCTACAGTTAAGCACTGGCTGCAGATACTTGAAAATCTTTACGTGATATTTCCTGTCAGACCGTATCATAGAAATATCACCCGCAGTTTATTGAAAGAACCTAAATATTACTTTTATGATACAGGGGCAGTAGAAGGAGACATATCCGCTAAACTGGAGAATGTAATTGCCCTTGCGCTCATGCGTGAACTTCATTTATTGGAAGACACGACAGGAAGCAAGGTGGCCTTGCATTATTTGAGGGACAAGGACAAGAACGAAGTGGATTTCCTGACCCTGATTGATAATAAACCATCACTTATGATTGAAGTTAAAGTTAGTGATGATGAATTTTCAAAGGCCCTTTACAAATTTCATAGTTACCTTCCGGATGTAAAGCCGTTGCAGCTTGTATACAAACTGAATAAGAAAAAGGCAACTCCCAGGATGAAAATGTTGCCGGTGCATGAATTCCTCGCAAATATTGAGATGGATTAAATGGATAATTTCTTGAAATAGCACAGATTCCATCAGTCCAAAAACAAAGAATTTCTGGCTCCTTATTTTAAAACACCAAAATCACATATCTTCTCGTCAAGTAAATTCTGTATGATCAATCTGTAAAATGGAATTATCAATTCTAATTGTCAATTGGAACACAAAAGAGTTTTTAGAAGGTTGCTTGCAATCCATATATGGCTCTGTAAAAAACATCTCCTTTGAAGTCATTGTGGTGGATAATAATTCCGGTGACGGCAGCGCAGAGATGGTCAGAAAGAATTTTCCTGAGGCACGTCTTATCGAGAATAAAGATAATGCAGGATTTGCAAGAGGGAATAATCAGGCATATGCATTCTCAAAGGGGAAGACGATAGGTGTCCTGAATCCTGATACGATTATTTATCCGGGCACTTTTGAGAAAATGGTGGCCTACCTGAATAGCCACGCAGGTGTTGGGGCTGTAAGCTGTAAGTTCTTAAACCCAGACGGCTCCCTGCAACGGCAATACTACAGGCGATTTCCCACAATATCCACGGTCTTCTTCCGTTATACAGGGCTTGGCCAGAGGATAGACACGCGCTTTTTCCGTGGCAAGGCTTTAAGCTCCTTCTTCTACAGTGACAAGACATTTGAACAGACTGAAAAGATTGAACAGCCCGGAGCTACGTGTCTCGTGATGAGGCGCTCTCTCATTGAAAAGACCGGCCTATTTGACGAGCAGTTCCCGATACTGTTTAACGATGTAGACCTCTGCAAGAGGATATGGGATGCCGGCTATGAGATCCACGTCCTGTCAGACGCGCATATCACACATTATGGCGGGGCTAACATCGGGAAGATGCCCGGCGAAGAATTCTCCCGGATTGCCTTTGATGGGGTCTTGAATTATTTCAGGAAACATCGGGGATGGATACGATCCGCAATTGTTTACATTCTTATCAAGATGAATTATTGGGCAAAGATGTAGGCTCGCTTCCGTTTGGTCATAATTCTGCTATAGTGGCTTTAATATCAGATTAAACGTTATGAGCCTTGACTCACAGAGATTCATGGAAACGTCATTCCCGCGTAAGCGGGAATCCAGACCGAGGGCCTGGTTCTGGATTCCCACTTACGTGGGAATGACGGGTTAAAAATCTTGCGGGGACAGGTTCCGTGGGAATTACACGTACACAGGAGTATTTTCAGTTGAATATATGACATTGTTGAATACTAAGAGGTTATAAGTTATAATTGCCATGTAAAATTAACCTATCAGGTAATCCAAATGTTTAACCGTCTTATAAATCTTCCCGTTGGAAAACACAGCCTGTTTTTATTTGGGCCTCGTCAGACTGGTAAGACAACATTGGTTCAAACTCTTTTGTCTGCCGGCATTCCTCATTTTGCCATCAATTTGCTTGATACAGAAACGTTAATAAAATACAGTCGTGAGCCGGCCCTTTTTCTAAAGGAAATCGAATATTGGGTTAAGAAGCATCCCCGGGGGGTTGTGTTTGTTGACGAGATCCAAAAGATTCCCATCCTTCTGGATCAGATCCATACTATGATTGAAGCCTATAAAGGCCGTCTAACATTTATAATGACTGGTTCAAGTGCGAGAAAGATTAAACGGGCTCCCGCAAACCTTCTGGCAGGCCGGGCATGGACGTATAAACTGTTTCCGCTGACTTATCCTGAGATAGGCGATTACTTCCGCATCGAAGATGTATTGAGATATGGTTCGCTTCCTGTTATTTTTACAATGGAAGATGAAGATCGTGTAAGAACACTCAAGGCTTATGCGGATACCTATTTGAAGGAAGAGATACTTGCTGAATCTCTTATCCGTAATGTTCCAGCCTTCAGTCGTTTCCTGGAACTGGCTGCAGACCAAAGCGGCATGTCTGTTAATTACAATAACTTTGCGAGGGAGACAGGTGTTGCTTCAAAGACTATAAGGGAATACTACCAGGTGCTTGAAGATACCCTTCTTGCTTTTTCCCTTCAGCCATATTTGAAAAGTGCGCGTAAACGCCTTGTTTCCCACCCAATCTTCTACCTGTTTGATCTCGGGGTTATTAATACACTCTGCCGCCGTCTCACGGTTGAACCTGTAAAGGGGACTGAGTTATATGGCCGGTTATTCGAGCATTTCATTATTCTTGAGATTTACCGGCTGAATCACTACTCAGAAAAAGACTGGCCAATGTACTACTGGCGCACAGGGCAGGGAGCTGAGGTTGACCTTGTTCTTGAGACAGACAAAGGATTATTGGGAGTGGAAATTAAAAGCAAAGGCCGTGTTCGCCAGTCCGACCTTCGCGGGCTATTTAATTTTCTTGGAGATTATAAGGGTTCACGTGGGCTTTGCATCACTACCTCTGACCGTCCCTATGAAGCCGGTGGTATTGAATGCCTCCCATGGCAGAACTTTCTCCAGGAGTATTTTTTTACTCGATAAGCCAAAAGCCGGATAAATTAATTCCCGAAGGCCCTTCAAGTTTAAAGATGAATTTATCCATCAGCAAGTGGATCCGGGATGAAGGCTATTAGATTTGCGTCCTGACAAATGCGCATATCACACATTATGGCGGGGCTAACATCGGGCCACTGTCGCAGGAACGATTCTCCCAGATCGCCTTTGACGGCGTCCTGAATTATTTCAGGAAACATCAGGGATGGATACGATCCGCAATTGTTTACCTTCTTATCAAGATGAATTATTGGGCAAAGATGTAGGCTCGCTTCCGTTTGATCATAATTCTGCTATAGTGGCTTTAATATCAGATAAAACGTTATGAGCCTGGGCTCACAGAGATTCATGGAAACGTCATTCCCGCGTAAGCGGGAATCCAGACCGAGGCCTGATTCTGGATTCCCACTTACGTGGGAATGACGGGTTAAAAATCTTGCGGGGACAGGTTCCGTGGGAATGACGGGTGCGTAGGAGCGTTTTCAGGTGAATAAATAGTGACATGAAGTCTATTTGGCGGAATGATTCAGCAGATAAATTCTCTGGCTATAACCTCTGGATGAATAATTTTGCCTTCACAGATAAAAAGCGCAAGCACGTCCTGTCTGAGATCGAAGGATTTTCCTATAAGCCCTTAATCAGCATTGCAACGCCTGTCTACAATATTGAGGAGGTCTGGCTGGAGAAGTGCATTCAATCCGTTCTTGAGCAGACTTATGCGAACTGGGAACTCTGTATCGTGGATGACGCATCAACAAGGGGAGGTCTCCTGGAGACACTCCAGGGATATGCAGATAGGGATGCAAGAATCAGGCTGAAGTATCTTCCAAAGAATCTTCACATATCAGGCGCCACCAATGAGGCAGTCGGTATGGCCTCAGGAGAGTTCATAGCCCTTCTGGACCACGATGATGAGCTTCATCCTAATGCGCTGTTTGAGGTCGTAAATCTTCTTCAGTCCGAAAGGGATGCTGACATTATCTATACGGATAACGATATGATCAATACGGACGGTAAAAGATTCAACCCGAAATTCAAACCGGACTGGAGTCCGGAGCTCTTGCTGTCGTATATGTATATCAGCCATCTGATGGTCTGCAGGACAGCACTTTTAAGAGATGCGGGCGGCTACAGAAAAGGGTATGAAGGCTCGCAGGATCATGACCTTGCGCTGAGGCTGAGTGAGAAGACGGATAGGATACATCATATCCCAAAGATCCTCTATCATGCGCGTACCCTGCCGGCGTCTGTATCCGGTTCCGGTGATGCCAAGCCGTATAGCTTTTTATCTGGAATTAAGGCGGTTCAGGATGCTGTTGCCCGCCGTGGGCTCAATGCAACCGTTGAACGTCCTGATTTTGCAGTAAAGGCAGGCTATGGCATCTATAAGTTGAATTTTAATGATATTGGAAAAGAAAGGGTCGCGATAATAATCCCTACCAGGGACAAGGCGGATATGCTTAAGAGGTGTATTACAAGTATAGAGGAGAAGACCACGTATAAAAACTACGAGATTGTCATTGCTGATGATCAGAGCAGGGAAGAGGCGACCTTGAATTATTTTGGTGCAATCCGTCATAAGGTAATAAATACCGGCGATAGCGGGCATTTTAATTTCTCGAAGATTATCAACCGTGCTGTCAGAGGATTAGATGGCGATATTGAATACATCCTGTTCTTAAACAATGACACGGAAGTGCTTTCAGGGAACTGGCTTGAAGAGATGCTGGGCTGGATGCGGACCTCACGGATTGGGGCTGTGGGTACACGGCTCCTGTATCCGGACAATACGGTTCAGCATGCAGGCATAATCGCCCCGTTGCACGAGGGGCTCCCAGGGCATGCCTTTAAAACTCTTCCGGCATCTTCGATGGGGTATCTATCCTACGCTAAGGTGGTCAGGAACTATTCTGCTGTGACCGGCGCCTGTATGCTGACTCGGCGGAGTTATTTCGAAGAGGTGGGAGGATTCGACGAGGAGAAACTGTCTGAGTCTTATAACGATGTGGATTACTGTCTGAAGCTAAGAGAGAAGGGGTACAGGATCGTATTTACCCCTTATGCGGAGCTCTATCACTATGAAGGAAAGACGCGCGGCAGGAGGGTGCCTGTCAGGAATGAATATCATTTCAGGAAGCGGTGGGGCCATATCAGGATAGATCCTTATTACAATCCGAATCTTGAGGGTTGGCTATTCGATGTCAGGAAGGATATCCGGGAAGTCCTGCCTGTCAGCCGTAAGATCAGGGTCTTACTGATAACCAATAACCTGAACAGTGAGGGGGCGCCGCTCTCCCTCTTGTCCATTGCAAAGGGATTGGATAGGGAGAGATACGAAGTCCTTCTGTTTTCACCTGTAGATGGGGTGCTGAAGGAGGCCTGGCGGAATGAAGGGATAGAGGTACTGATCAGAGAATCAAAGGTGAAAGGGATTGCGGCCGACGAATTTGAGTCTGATATGAAGGGGCTTGCCGGTATGCTCCGCGAACAGGGGATTGATGTCATCTTCTGCAATACCCTCGACACATACTACGGGCATCATGTCGCAAGGGCACTGAACATCCCTTCTATATGGTGCATCCGCGAGAGTGTCAATATCAGGAAATATTTCAGGGAGTATTGCAAGAGCAGGACACTGTCAGGACTGGCTGTCAGGACATATGAGGTTCCGTCTCACCTGATCTTCGTCTCACGTGAGACAGCAAAACTGTACGGGGATCTGCAAACAAAGGGTTCAGTGAATGTGATCTACAATGGCCTTGAGATGGATGAGATAGAAAAGTACAAGATCGCCTGCTCAAGATCCCAGCTCCTGAGGGATTATGCGGTACCGGAGGGGAAAAAGGTTATAACAACCGTAGGCCAGACGATCCCGCGCAAGGGGCAGCATATCTTCATCGGGGCTGCTATTTCCCTCTTAAAGAAGAGGGACGATCTGCTGTTTCTAATTGTCGGAGGCAGAGATTACGATTACCGTGACAGGCTGGAAGAGATGATAAGGCAATCAAAGACGGGTGACTGTATCAGGATTATCCCTGAGACACAGGATGTCTATCCCTATTACAGGCTATCCGATATCTTCGTCTGCTCTTCCTTTGAGGAATCATTTCCCAGGGTGGTGCTCGAGGCGATGGCATTTGGCCTCCCGATTGTGGCGACGAATGTCTTTGGTATCAGGGAACAGATTGGAGATAAGAGAGAAGGGCTCCTGGTGCCGCCTGGCAATCCAGTGCTTCTTTCGAATGCCATAGAATCATTGCTGAATGACGAGGCCAGTGCCATTGAGATGGCAGAGAATGCCTATTACCGGGTTGTGAACCGCTTTACGTACCAGGACATGATTGCATCTTATGAGAGGTGTATCACAGAATGCATGTTTTTGACTCCAGAGCCTTATGACTTAAGGATCAATAGTAGAAAGACGTGGATAGCGATTGACAAGTCTCTCATGCTCCTTGATCAGTATGTGCGATCAGCAGGGAGAAACGGTTACAGGGAGGCGAGCAAGAGGGCGTTGAGACGGCTTTACCGTTCACTAAAAAAGGCGTGATGCAGGGTCCTGACATATCAATCGTGCTCCTTACGAGGAATGGAGGGAGACAATTCAGAGATTGCCTGCGTCAGATCTTCAGTCAGGAAATCCATGATTCAGTGGAGGTCGTGGTTGTTGATTCAGGATCCACTGACTCGACACTCGATGAAATAGAGAAATATCCGGTCAGACTGTTTCAGATCGAGCCAGGGGATTTTAGATTCGGGTTGACCCGTGATTACGGGTTTTCCCAGGCGCAGGGGCGTATCATCGTTACATTGTCTCAGGATGCGGTTCCATGCGATAAGTACTGGCTTAGGAACCTGATTGCGCCTTTTAAGAATTCAGACATCGCCGCTGTGCAGGGGGTGGATGTGGAACCAGATTCTCCTGATGTCTTCTTCTGGGAGAGAAAGGGGCGCTTCTATTTTACCCGGGAGACTAAAAGATGGTTGGATGCGCATGATGGGATAGGGCTCTCTTTTGTGAATGTCGCAATCAGGAGAGAGGTCTGGGAACGGCATCACTTCGGCGATGTGCCTATGAGCGAAGACAAGGTGTTTCAGAAGATGCTGAAGGAAAATAGGTACAGAGTCTATCTGGCAAGAGATGCAAGGGTCTATCACGGACATACGTATACTGTCCGGACACTGATCAACAGGTGTGAGAACGAAGGCCTCGGCTGGCGATATGCCGGAGTGGATTATCGCTTCTCTGATATGCTCCTGGATCTTCTGTCACCGGGAAAATTCAAGACACTTGCACGCGCGGTCATTCAGGGGGAATCACTGAATGCCTCCGGGCTCTTATTCCCGTTGATCCGCCCCCTCTGGCTGTTTAAAGGAAACCACTTCACAAAGGGATACAGGTTCTATTCATGAATATCAGCGCCATTGTCTGCACTCATAACCGCAGTGAATTGCTGGGAAGGACGCTTAAGAGCCTGGCAGAGCAGGAATACCCGTCCTCCGGCTACGAGATACTGGTGGTGGATAATCTGTCTACGGACAAGACTAAGGATGTTGTCCTTGAGTTTATGGCGAGGTTTAGAGGAAAGGTAATGATCCGGTATATTGTTGAGGATAAGATCGGACTGTCTCACGCGAGAAACCGCGGGATTGAGGAGTCAACCGGCGAGATTGTAGCATTTATAGATGATGATGCGAGGGCAGAGAAAAGGTGGTTATCGGCCTTGCGGAAGGTCTATGAGGATAAGGAGGATGCCATGTGTGTCGGGGGAAAGGTCATCCTTGAGTGGTCATCGCCAGGTCCATCCTGGTGGAGCAGTGAGATGGACACGCATCTAAGCGCTGTAGATTACGGGGATGCACTAAAGCGCCTCTCATATCCGGAATATCCTTTCGGGACAAATATCTCTTTCAGTCGCTCTGCAGTAAAGGGCGTCGGGATGTTTAACCCCGGGCTGGGGAGGATTGGAAAGATGCTACTGGCCGGTGAGGAAATAGATATCTGCCTCAATATCGAGAAGAAGGGCGGAGTGATCTACTACTGCCCGGACATGGTGGTGTATCACCTGGCTCAACCCGAACGTCTCAATAAAGGGGTAATCAACAAAAGGGCTTACTGGCATGGAAGGTCCTGCGCCCTTGTCGAGAAGCGGCACTTCGGGGCAAGGAGGGTATTTAATTCAGCAAGGTACATGCTCCGTAAGGCTGCCTTGTCTATGACAAGAATTTCCGGTGACCCTCAATCAGTTAGCTCCTTATATTACTGCCTCGGCTATCTGCAGCAGGCATGCCTCTTCTGGAAAGGCAACATCAGGAAAAATGCCTAAGGTCAGCGTCATCATCCCTGCTTACAACCGTGCAGGCTACATCATCCAGACACTGCAGAGTGTCTTTGCCCAGACGTTTACTGATTATGAGGTGATAGTGATAGATGACGGGTCTACTGATGATACTGAGGATGCGCTAAAGCCCTATTCTGGCAGGATTACCTATATCCGAAAGGCGAATGGCGGTCAGGGGAGCGCGCGGAATGTTGGGATCAGGATGGCGAAGGGAGAGTATATCGCTTTTCTCGATTCCGATGATCTCTGGCTGCCGGAAAAGCTTAAGACACAGGTGACATTTATGGATAACCATCCTGAATACGGGCTGACCTTTTCTGGATGTGAATTTATTGATGATGCCGGTAAGGTGATCGGGGAGTGGTCCAGTCCACTCGATTTCAGCTTTGACTCCATCCTCCTCCGCGGGAATTACATCATGATCCCTACTGTGATGGTGAGGAGGGATGTCTTTGATCAGGCAGGGCTCTTTAATGAGGCGAGAGAACTTATTAGTGTCGAGGATTATGACATGTGGCTTAGGATTGGCCTCACGTACAAGATTGGTTATGTGGACCCGGTCATGGCGAGGTACCGGTTTCACAGCGGGAATATAAGCCTGTCAAAGAAAAAGATGCATGGTAAATCAGTGAGCGTGCTCGAAAAGTTTGCGTTGTCGGATGCCATGCCCGACAGGGATATGCGGACAAGGGCGCTTAGGTCAGTTGCGATGTGGCTCTTTGAGCAGGGCTGCATGACAGGGGACAGGGCAAGCATGGAGAGGTCAAGGGATATGTTTTTAAGGGTGCTCAGGATGAGACCCTCATTTCTCTTGGGATACCTTTACGTATTCATGTCATTCCTTAATCTGAGATTTGTCAGGTTTCTCAAAGAGTGTGAATACAGGCTGAGGGGACGCCAGTCCGTCTTTAGATCATGAAAATCACATTTCTCCTTCCTGCATGGTGCGACTCTCCTATCGGGGGTTACCGCGTTGTCTATGAATACTCCAACAGGCTGGCAATGAAGGGGCATTCAGTCACTATAATCCACCCGGCAGGATATGACCCAAGGGTGATAAGCATAGGGCAGGTTGTGGCCCTGTTTATTGCCGGCGCAGGCAGGCGTCCGGCCCGGGTCAGACCCTCATGGTTTCCATTGGACAGTTCCGTTAATTCTCTGATAACCCCGGGATGGGAGGAGAAGTATATACCGGACAACGATGCTGTAATTGCTACGGGCTGGCAGACAGCGGAATGGATGAGCCGCTATCCGGACAGGAAGGGAAAAAAGTTCTACCTGATTCAGAGCTATGAGACATGGAGCGGGCCTGAAGACAGGGTGAGGGCAACATGGTCTCTCCCATATCACAAGATTGTAATCGCCAAGTGGCTTCTGGAGCTTGCAGAGGAGATGGGGGTAAAGGGGTTGTCCTATATACCGAACGGGATAGATTTTACAGTTTACAGGGAGACATCTCCAGTCAGAGAGAGGAATCCCCACAGGTTGTGCATGATCTATCACGTCAATCCGTGCAAGGGGTTTTCCTACGGGCTTGAGGCATTGGAGATGGTCAGGAGGAAATATCCGGAGTTAGAGGTGGATCTATTCAGCATCCACAGGAAGAGGAAGGAAGTCCCGGAATGGATGCGATATCATTTTAATCCTCCCCAGGGGCGGATCGTTGATATCTACAATTCCAGCAGCATCTATGTGAGCCCGAGCCTGATCGAGGGATGGGCCCTGCCGCCGGCAGAGGCAATGTCCTGCGGTTGCGCCCTGGTATCTACGGATATAGGCGGTGTCAGGGATTACGCCATTGATAAAGAGACGGCGCTACTCTCGCCGCCGCAGGATGCAGGGGCTATGGCAGAAAACATCATGGCCCTGATCAGTGACAATTCACTCAGGATCAGGATGGCCGAGAATGGTAAGAGGCATATCCGCAGGTATACGTGGGAGGCTGCCGCAGACCTGCTGGAGGCGTGTGTCAAATCAATGATATGAACAACAGGCAAGGTCAGAATAAACTGCCGAAGGTTTCTGTAATTGTCCTTAACTGGAACGGATACAGTGACACTGCGGAGTGTCTCCGCTCCCTTGAACGGCTTACCTACCCATCGTGTGAGGTTATTCTTGTTGACAATGGATCAACGGACGGTTCCGTGGCCCGCCTCCGGCAGGAATTTGAAAAGGTGTTTTATATCGAAAATGACGAGAATCTCGGATTTGCAGAGGGGAATAATATCGGTATCCGTTATGCCTTGCAGCATGGGGCAGGTTATGTATTTCTCCTGAACAATGATACTGTTATCTCCCCAGGGGCGCTTGATGAGCTGGTACGTGTTGCAGAAGGGGATAGGGCTATCGGTATGGCTGGGCCTGTCATCTATGATTATTATGATCCGTCAAGGGTCTGGTTTGCAGGTTCCCATATAGATTACAGGACAGGGCTTACGCCGCACTGGCACGAGGGTGAGAAGAGGGAGAAGGAGTGGCCTGAGAGCTGGGATGTAGAGCGTCTGAGCGGATGCGCCATGCTGGTAAAGAAAGAGGTGATTGAATCGGTCGGCATGCTCGATGCCGGCTACTTCCTGTATTACGAGGATACGGACTGGTGTGCGAGGGCAAGACAACATGGCTTCAGGATTGTATGTGCGGGCCATGCACGCGTATTGCACAAGCAGCAGGGCTCAACTGACCGCGGCGGCTCGCCACTGGTCCATTATTACTGCCAGAGAAACAGGCTACTATTTCTAAAGAAGAATGCAAACATACCGGTGCGCGTCCGGCTCCACAATGGCTATATCACTGGAGGATACATTTTGCACGCGCTTGGTAAATTACTGGGGATGCGGAATGTACAGTATGAGATCCGGAAGGCGAAATTTCAGGGGGTAAGGGATTTCTATCTGGGAAGGACAGGCAAACAGCGGGAGGACGCTAAATGAAATCCCTCCGTCGCCAGCGGATAATCATCATTCTGCTATGTGCAGGCGTAGTGCTGCTCAATTTAACTCAAATTGATAGTCTGTGGCAGGATGCCAGCCAGCACCGGGACTTTGCAACTTTTGCCATGAAACAACTCCGGCCGTTACAGGGCAGGCTTACTGCCGGACATTCAATCTCATACGTTGATAAATATTTTGGCGGAACAGCCGGCTCTTCACGTGAGCGTGAATTGGCGGAAATCAGATTCCGCGCTGTCCAGTATGCACTCTCACCGGTGGTCGTGAACTATAATGAACGTTCACGCCTCATGATAGGCTATTTTGCAAACGGCGAAATCCCTATGACACTAATAGTTGGACACAGGATAGGCAGGCTGGGCAATGGCCTGTATATCCTGTCAGGGCAGGAGGGCGGGTGACAGGGAGGACTTTGTGTCTTGTGGTAGATGACAGGGTTTTCAGTTGAATCATGTCTGCAGCATTACTCATATTGTCGCTTTTGTCTCTGTGGGGCGCAGGCAGGCTTGCTGTCTGTGCCCTTGACGGCGGATTCCGGACCGGTGCAGGCAGCGGAAGCCTGTCGCTTTCTCTGTCACTTGGACTTGGCTGCGGGATCACCTCCGCTGTATTTTTCTTAAGCCTCATTCTTGGCGGTCGTATTCCGCTTCTTCCAACTGATATTGCTGTGACCACCGTGACTGCCGCCGGCTTCTATCTCTTTTCCCGCTTCTCTGCTGCAAGTCGTCCCTTACCTGTTTCAGCAGAGCGGACACGCAGCGATCGGTGGATCATGGCCCTTGCTGTAATTATCATCGCGTCAGCGCCACTTCAATTTATGCTGCGTTCAATATCGAGTCAGGCCGGGGATGTTGATGCCTTTGTCATTTGGAATATGCGTGCACGGACCCTTTTTTCGGATGGCATGCTTTCGATGTCGGCTTTCGGCCCCCGGTTTAACCATGTTGACTATCCGCTTCTGCTCCCGCTCTCTATTGCGCGCCTTTGGAGTTATTATGGTAATGCGACGCCGCTGGTTCCCATTGGCGTTGCACTCTTTTTCACCGGATCAACTCTCCTGTTGCTCTATGGGGCAATCGGGTATTTACGCGATAAGGGCCATGCTGCGCTTGCCCTTTGCATGCTTCTTGCTGTGCCTTTTTTTATTTACCAGGGGGCGTCACAGTATGCTGATACAGCGCTCGGCTTCTATTTTCTCCTTACAATTGTCCTGCTGGCGATTGCTGAAAGGAATACCAGTATTCGGTACAGGTGTCTTTTTTTTGCAGGGATGGCCGCTTCGTTCTCAGCCTGGACGAAAAATGAAGGGTTGATGTTTTTAGTCCTGCTGGTGCTCTCGCGGTTGCCTGTATTTTCAGGCAGGGACGCCATGAGAAAGGCCTTGCGGGAAACGCTGGTAATTGTCTGTGGCGGTCTTCCGGTGCTGGCCGTGTTGTTTTACTTTAAGATATTTGTGGGTACGTCTAATGATGTGGTAACCCTGGCCCATGTCGCATCGTCGGGGATGCTTGTACTAAACCATGAGCGCCACATCTCGGTCTTAAAGGCGCTCGCCAGCCGGGTCTATGCCGGATGGTTTATTGCCGGAGCAGGGCTACTGTTTTACGCCTTATTCGCCAGGATATCCTTCGGGAACGAGAGGACGCTGATTTACTTCATGATACGGCTTCTTTGCCTCATTTTTTTGGGCTATTATACAATCTACCTGATCACACCTCATGAGATCCCGTGGCATGTTGCATCATCTGTTAACCGGTTGATTGTGCAGTTGTGGCCGATGATCATTTTCCTGTATTTCCTTATGATCGCACCCTATGGTTATGCTGAAGCTGATCCGGAGCAGGGACGCCCTGTCTGTACCATGAACGAAGGGAAAGACGTATAATGTATTCCCCCAGGAATATAGTTGTCCTGCTGTCTTTTTCAATCATCACTATTATCATGACCTATCCGCTGGTCCGCAACACCGGCAGCTCCATTCCCAATGACCTCGGAGATCCATTGTTAAATACATGGACACTCTCATGGGGGGCCCATAAGATTCTTGAGGGAGACATAAAAGGCCTTTTTAATGCAAATATCTTCCATCCCTATCACAATACTCTGGCTTATTCAGAGTCTTTACTCGGGAATCAGATCTTTTTCCTGCCTGCTACAGTGTTGTCCGGGAATCCTGTCTTCGCATACAATATTGTCTTTTTGGCTGGCTTCACCATTTCAGCTTTTGGAATGTACCTGCTGGCATATTATCTGACGGGATCCTGTCTGGCGGCTGTTGTGGCAGGGATGATATTTGGATTCTCGCCATGGAGGTTTGCACACCTTGGACATTTACAACTACAGGTGGCCCAGTGGATACCATTTTCATTTCTCTACCTCCATAAATTTATAGATACCAGAAGCTACAGGCATCTTATGCTGTTTACCGCCTTTTTCCTGCTTCAGTTTCTATCATGCGGATATTATGGCCTGTTCCTTTCCCTTTTCATCGGCCTTTTTCTGTTGATAGAATTTTATAAAGGACATCTGAGGGACAGGGATTCTTTAAATAAGCTGGGATTGTTCCTTCTGACCTCATCGGTTGTCTTACTGCCTGTGCTCTATCCATATATCAGGGCAAGACATGAGATGGGATTTACAAGATCAGTAAGAGATGCGATATTTCTATCAGCCGACATATTCAGCTATTTTAAACCCCATATACAGAATCATGTCTGGGGGTGGATTGGAAGATTACTGCCGCAAAGAGGTGAAAGCGAATTATTTACCGGTGTTACAGCAACTGTACTTGCCATAACCGGGATCACAAAAAATATACGGTTGATTTATCACGGGAAAGGTGACACCGGCAAATCATGGAAAAAATATTTGTGGTTAACCGGTTTCCTGACAGCGATCGGATTTGACATCCTTCTATATTTATTCCTGAACGGTGATGTTGACAATAACTTTTTTGGTATCAGTTTCAGGGTCAGGCGCCTTTATCTGCCCGTTATATTTACCTTTCACTATACCCTTATATGGCTTCTGGTGAAAACCAGGATCAGGTCATATGTTCGCCCTATAGTTTCAGGTATGACAAATGTCAGGGAAGGATTTTATCTCCTCGTACTTTTATTATCCATCTTATTATCACTGGGCCCCATAATCCATGTGTATGGCGGTGACAAGGTCATCCTGATAGGTTTAGGGCCTTATAGCATCCTTCATCAATTCTTTCCCGGCTTTGACGGACTCAGGGTGCCTTCAAGGTTTGCAGTCATGGTCGTTTTTGCAGTCAGCGTCCTTGCCTCATTTGGGGTGCTGAAGATACTCGGCTGTGTCAGAAGCTGCTCAGGAAAGGTTGTCTCGGTCGTCGTGCTCTCAATATTCATACTAATTGAATCAGCCTCATTCCCCATACCAGCGTCCCCGGTTGCCGCAGGCAGCAATATCCCAGGTGTCTATAAGTGGCTTGCCAATCAGAAAGGTGATTTTGCGATACTGGAACTGCCATTGCCCGGACAAACGACGGATCTCTGGAAGGAGACCCAATATATGTACTACTCGATCTATCACTGGAAGAGGCTCGTAAACGGATACAGCGGCTACTTCCCGCCGTCCTATAACTACCTCTATTCAGAAGGGATGAAAGACTTTCCGTCTGATGCCTCAATAGGGTTGCTCAGGCAGCTTGGAATAAAATATATTATCCTGCATTCCGCTGCATACGGGAATGATTGGGAGCCCATAAAAAGGGGCCTTAAGGTCTATTCCGGGACAGTGAGGCCCGTTAACCATTTTGATGAGGCCTATGTCTATCAGCTGGCCGAAGGAGAAGGGCGATGAGGATCCTTCACGTCTGTCCCCTCTATTATCCGGTTGTGGGAGGGGTTGAGAATGTGTTCCGGGCGGTCTCTGAAGGTATGGCAGAGCGGGGCGATGATGTGACGGTGTTTACCACCACCGGGCGGTCGCTCGGCGCCTTCATGAACCCGATGACAGAGCCGCTACCCTCGGGTGAAGAGATGATACACGGTGTCAGGGTGCGACGGTTTCCATACCGGCGTGTGTCGAGGCTTGCGGCCCGTGGCCTTGCAGAGGGGTGGTCAGCGCTGCGCCTTCCAAAGGGGGATCTGCTGAAGCGCTGGTCTTCCCTCCCATGGGTACCTAACCTCTCCGGGGAGATTGTATCGTATAAACCGGATATCGTGCTGGCCGGACATTTCCCGGCGCAGATCGTATTTGACGCCATGAAGGCAAAAGACGCGGCCGGCTTCCCACTCATCTTTCACACGGCCCTTCACCTCGACATGAGGGATCTGTCGCATGACGCTGTTGAGTTCCTAGACAGGGCAGATGCCCTGTGGGTAAACACTGTCCATGAAAGGGATACCCTTGTGAAGAGGGGGATTGCAGGAGATAAGCTGCATGAGTTTGGTGTTGGGGTGGATCCGGTGCAATTTCAGGGTGCCTGTGGGAAGAGGGTGCGTGAAAGATATGCTATAGGCGACAGACCTGTTGTCCTGTTTGCTGGCAGGAGGGAGAGGGATAAGGGGGTCTTTACATTGCTGGAGGCTATGGAGCGGGTCTGGCAGCATATCCCGGAGGCCGTGCTGATACTGGCCGGGCCGGTCGTGAGATATACTGACAAGCGGTCACTTGATCCGTGGCTGAAGAAATATCAGGGGGCAATAATCCCAATTGAGGGGTTTAACGATGATGAGAAGAAAGACCTCTTTGATGCCTGTGATCTCTTTGTTCTACCATCACGGGTGGAGAGTTTCGGCATTGTCTATCTTGAGGCATGGATCAGCGGCAAACCTGTAATCGGCGCTGACATCGGATCAACTCGTTCCATAATAGAGGATGGCAGGGATGGATTCCTTGTGGGGTTCGGGGATTCGGGATCTCTCGCAAGCAGGATCACCCATCTCCTGGAACATCCGGGTGTCGGAAGGGAGATGGGGATGAGTGGCAGGGAGAAGGTTTTATCAAGGTATACGTGGGGCTCTATCCTCGATCGTCTCCATTGGTTCTACAGGCATCTTTCAGGAAAGTAGTATGGTATCAAAATGGAGATAATATGGTGAATGTCCCGGAATATAGCATCGTGGTGCCTGACCTTCATTCGCGCCGTATCGGCGAGGTGCTCGGGGCTCTGCGGTGCCAGGAGGGGGTGGACATTGCGAGCTATGAGATACTGGTCGTTGGGAGGGACAGGTACGGGCTTGTCCGTGGGCACATGGCAGAGGATCAACGGATCCTGTTTCTCGAATCAGAGAGGGACCTCAATCCTGCGGAGGCGAGAAACAGGGGGATCAGGGCAGCACAGGGAAGGTTGATCTTTTTTATAGATGCGGACTGCATAGCAGAGCCGCAATGGATGGCAACCCTATTGAAGGCATATCACGAGGGTAACCCTGTAGTTGGTGGTCCGATGTGGTTCCGAAAGGATACCTATTGGATACTCTCCGATAACGTGGCCCATTTCCATGACCTCCTGCCGGATATCGGCCGCGGCCCAAACCGGCATTACATGCTGGCGTCGGCCAATCTTATGGCAGAGAAGGTGATACTTGAGAAGGTTGGGATGTTTGATGAGGACCTTTCCACCGGGGAGGATTTCAATCTGTCGCTTAAAATCAGAAGGTCCGGTTATTCACTTTATTTTGAACCAGATGCGCGGATCATCCACCGCCCTGTGCGGGACTCACCTGGCGCTGTGGTGCGCCACTCGGCAAGCTGGGCAAGGAGTTCCATCAGGATAAGGGCCGCATACAGGGAAGAGCTAAAGTCTCCGTGGTTTCTGTTCCATCCAATGGCCTTGCGGACCCTATCGCCCCTGATAGCAGGTTTGGTCACCACGAAGATCTTTCTAAAACACCCCTGTGTGCGGCGCTACTGGTACACAGCGCCGGTTGTTTTCCTGACAAAGATGGTGTGGTGCTGGTCAGCAGCACGAGAGGTGTCTGCAGGCAGCCATGGGAGGCCTATTTAGATGAAGTTAATAAGATTATCAAGAATTGCGTGGCACTATAAGCTTGGTCATACAAGGCTGCCATATGGTCCGTTGCGTCTCTGGATTGAACCCACTTCATTCTGCAATCTAAAGTGTCCCATGTGCACGAGCAGGGATATACCTGATGATAAGATTGGCTATATGGACTGGGGGCTTTATAAGAAGATCATTGCTGAGGCAAGGGGATTCGTGCATGACATAAATCTCTTTATTGGAGGAGAATCACTGTTTCATAAAAGATTGCCGGATATGATACGGCACGCAAGGGAAAATGGGATTGGGACAAGACTCTCTACCAATGCCACTGTCCTGACTAAGGAGAAGACCAATGCACTGCTCGATGCAGGGCTTGATTTTATCATATTTTCATTTGACGGTTATGATAAGGATACTTACGAGAGGATAAGGGTAAACGCCAATTTTGAAAAGACGCTGAAGAATATCAGGAGTTTCCTTGAAGAGAAGAAGAGGCGCGGGAGCCGGAAGCCCTATGTCGTGTTTCAGGTTATAGAGGGATTAAATCACAGGGAAAATGACGTTGAAGCCCGGCAGTCCTTTTTAAGTCAGTTCAGGAACCTGCCGGTTAACAGGTTCTCATTTATTAAGCCTCATACCTTTGGCGGGAAGATCCCGCGTGATGATAAAAAGGGATTCCGGGCACTGAGCGCAAAATATGTACCCTGTACATTCCTCTGGTATTCCATGTCAATAAAATGGGACGGGACTGTTGTTCCTTGTTGTGTTGACCTTTCAGGTGACATGCCTCTTGGCGATGTACGAAAGGAATCCCTGTCTGATATATGGAATGGCCAGAGGTTGATTGACCTGAGGGAGAAGATAGCCTCCGGAAGATACGAAGATGTTCCGCTGTGCAAAGGGTGCGATATCCTCTGGAAAGAGCAGTTGTTTGGCATACCCCTGAAGAGTATAAGAGAGTTGAGATATTTCCTGCTGCGGCTGAAGTAGCTGCTGGCAGTTGTGGACACTCATAATCCATCAAAAAAAAGGACGGACAACATGGACGACGAATCGCTAAAGACATTGGAAATCCTTGAGGAATTATCCACGAATAGTCAGGTAACCCAGAGGGAACTGAGCCGGAAGGTCGGCATAGCCCTGGGACTCGCAAACTTCTACATAAAAAGGCTCGTGCAAAAGGGTTATGTTGAGGTGGTTTATCTTGAACGAAACCGCCTTGGCTACCTTATCACTCCTCAGGGCATTGCGGAAAAGTCCCGCCTGACTTATAGCTATATACACCGTTCATATGGCTATGTCCGCAAGGTGCGTATAAGCATCCGCGAGAGGCTAAAGGCATTATCCCGTGAGGGTGTGCACAGTGTGGTGATATACGGAGGAGGAGACATGGCAGAGGTAACGTATCTTGCAGTCCAGGAAGCCGGTCTGAAACTTGCGGGAGTTGCAGATGCCTCGCGTGCAGGCAGGCCATTCCTGGGCTATACGATCCAGCCGATAAGTGCCCTGCCGGGCTTATCATTCGACAGGATGATCATTACAGAGCCTGTGACGATACAGGATATGGGCATTATACTTAATGAATATGGAATTGACGAGGGGAAGCTGGTTCGGGTGGAGTAGATGCCTGCTATTTCTTATGATGCTTACCCTTACGCTCAGAGAGTATAACCAGGATGAGGGCAATCAGAGACAGGCCAAACATGATGGAAAAGGTTGTTTCAAGTTGTGTCACCTGTAGTCACCTCCTTCTGGTCCATCAAATAGCCTGCAAAGATTAGCAGGAAAGCAGATGCAATTCCGATTACCATGGCCTTCCAGGACGGCTTATCAGAAAGTATGTTTCCCACTACAGCAAAACCCATTAAAAGTTTACTTATATCATAGCAGTATTTGGAAAGGTTGTCTATTTGCTTCCTCTTCATATTAATAAGGTAATCAGCAAAGTCTATGCCGGAAGCTGTTTTGCCATGATATGTTGATTTAGCTTACGTTTATTTGATATGATGCTAACAACATTATAAGAATGTGCACATGGAATTGTGCAGAAAGGCACATATATGAAGGCACTTATTACGAGCGGTGGTAAAGGTACAAGGTTGAGGCCGATTACGCACACGAGCAACAAGCACCTCATTCCCATTGCGAATAAGCCTATGATTCATTTTGCTATTGAGGCGGTGTTAGAGGCTGGAATTAAGGATGCCGGGATTGTCTATAATCCGGACACAGGTGATGAAATAAAAAAAGCTCTTGGAGACGGAAGTCAGTGGGGGATGAGTTTTACATATATACTTCAGGAAGCCCCGCTTGGACTGGCCCATGTGGTGAAGGTATCGCAGGACTTTCTTGGTGATGAGCCGTTCGTATTCTACCTCGGGGATAACGTAGTCGTGGGAGGAATTAAGCGGTTCATTGATGACTTTAAGCAGAATGGTTCCAATTGCCATCTCGTACTGTCCAGAGTCCAGGACCCTGAGCGGTTTGGTGTGCCGGAAATTAGAGACGGAAAGATTGTCCGTGTGGAAGAAAAACCTTCGAATCCAAAGAGTCAATATGCCGTAACAGGCATCTATATTTATGATTCCACTATCTTTGAGGCTGTAAACAACATAAAGCCGAGTGCACGCGGGGAGCTTGAAATCTCTGATGCCCACGACTATCTCATTAATCACGGTTATAAGGTTGGATATTCCGAGATTACGGGCTGGTGGAAGGATACCGGAAAGCCTGAGGACCTGCTCGAGGCGAACAGATTGACACTGGACAGGATCATCGGCAACCATGACTCGATCGTAAATGGCAAGATTGACGATGCATCTGACATTGCAGGCAAGGTGATTATTGAAAACGGAGCGCAGATAATCAGGAGCAGTATCAGGGGACCTGTGATAATAGGTGAAAACACGGTAATTGAAGACAGCTACATAGGTCCGTTCACATCCATTTACTATGGGTGCCAGATAAAAAACAGTGAGGTTGAGTATAGTATTATCCTTGAGAAGTGTAAGATAATTGATGCTGATACAAGGATTGAGAGAAGCCTTCTGGGACGTGAGGCCGAGATAATCAAGTGCCGGACAAAACCAAAGACCCAGAAGTTTATCATAGGTGATCAGAGCATAGTTGAGTTGATATAGCTGGAGAGGAAAAGGGAGGAGCAATGAAATTACTTGTAACGGGCGGGGCCGGTTTTATCGGGAGCAATTTTATCAGGTATATACTCAGGAAGTATCCTGACTATCATGTGGTTAATCTTGATAAACTGACCTATGCCGGAAATCTCGACAATCTTGAAGATGTTGAGGGTCACAGGAACTACACCTTCATTAAGGGTGACATATGCGATGTCAATGCAGTGTCTGGTGCGGCTGATGGCGTTGATGCTATCGTCAATTTTGCTGCAGAGACCCATGTGGACCGTTCAATCCTTGAGCCGGGCAGTTTTATCCAGACGGATGTGTACGGGACATATGTCCTGCTTGAGGCAGTAAAGGCAAAAGGTATCAGGCGGTATATACAGATTTCCACGGATGAGGTTTATGGAAGCATAGAGAAAGGATCTTTTACTGAAGAAAGTCCGCTGACACCGAGCAGTCCTTATTCTGCGTCAAAGGCCGGATCTGACATGCTTGTTTATGCCTACTGGACTACGTATCACCTGCCGGTTATTATCACGAGGAGTTCAAATAACTTTGGCCCGTATCAGTATCCGGAGAAACTTATACCGCTCTTTATCACGAATGCGCTTGAGGACAGGCAGCTTCCGCTTTATGGAGACGGCATGAATGTCCGCGACTGGATTTATGTTGAAGACAATTGTGCGGCTATAGATGTTGTGCTGCATAAAGGTGCAGAGGGGGAGGTCTATAATATTGGCGGCGGGAATGAGAGGACTAATGCAGAGATTACTGATATTATCCTGAGAGAAACAGGCAAGCCTGATTCTCTGATCAAACGCGTAAAAGACAGGCCTGGTCACGACCGCAGATATTCCATAGATTCATCAAAGGTTGGGTCCCTCGGTTTTGCATCGAATCACAGTTTTGAGGATGCTATGAAGAATACCGTTAAATGGTACACGGACAATGAGTCGTGGTGGAAGAAGATCAAGTCTGAGGATTTCAAGAAATATTACAGGAAGGCATATGGTGAAGTCGAATGGTAGGACTGTCTTTATCAAATGGGGTAGTGGTGAGATTGGCGGACCCCGTCATGACTACAGGGAATCCCTGCTGCTTGATCTTGTAAGAGGGAGTTTGCAAAAAGGGAATTTGGTCCTTGACGCCGGGTGCGGCAGTGGAAGCCTCCTCTATAAATTGTCAAAATCAGGTTGTACTGTTTATGGTATAGAGCAGTCAATGGAGTATGTTGATGCCATTGTCAGGACTTCCGGGGAGCTTGATTCGTTAAAAAATACTCAGGTGAAACATGGCAGTGTAACGGACATCCCCTTCCGGGACAATATGTTCAATCTCGTTGTGTCAGGCGATGTATTAGAGCATGTGAAGGATGATGAAAAAGCTGTCAGGGAATTTCACAGAGTGCTCAGGAAAGGTGGTGTTTGTGCCGTCTCTGTTCCTGCAATACAATCATTGTGGGATTTTTCAGATGAGTGGGCAGGTCATCTCCGCAGATATTCAAAGGAGGGCATATCCGGATTATTTGAAAGAAATGGTTTTGTCGTAGATGACGTGCGATTCTGGGGATTCCCCTTTGTTTTGCTTTATCACAGATTTATATACCTCCCATATGTAAGGAAAAAGATCTCCGGCGGGGTGCAGCATGATTCAGAGAGGCCCCCTGATGCAGGCAGACATAAATTTCTGGCCTGGATTCTGGGAAATGTATTCAGGATTGATTCATTATTCAGATGGGTTCCTTACGGTATTGGGCTGACGTTAAGGGCGAGAAAGTCAGGATGACAAGATTGTGAAATGGAAAATCATCCTCTTTATAGCGGTAATATCTGTTGCAGTTTACTCCAATTCCTTCCGTAATTCCTTTCATTTTGATGACCAGCACTATATAGTAGAGAATCCTTACATACGGGATGTAAGGAATATCCCATCGTTCTTCCTATCGCCTGAGTATTCCAGTTTTGAGAAGGTTTTCACAAGTCACTACAGGCCTCTGCTTGTTTCATCCTATGCAATAAATTATGCGATCGGAGGCCTAAGACCTGAAGGCTACCACGCAGTTAACCTGTTGTTTCACATCGGTTCTGCGTTTCTGGTGTATCTCATCCTCGGGGCCATGATGTCCCTGAACGAATCTCCGGCCTTTATGGCAGGCCCCAGGGACTGGGGCAGAGTGGGGATTGGTTTAGTCCCTCCTGCATCGGCCGTTATCTTTGCTGTCCATCCCTTTAATTCAGAGGTTGTCAACTACATCACGGCACGTTCAAGCGTGATGTGCACGTTCTTCTATCTCCTGTCTTTCTATTTCTGGATTAGATTCAGGCAGAGCATGATGCCGGCTATAAGGCCTGCTGCAGTGAACTGGTTGCCGTATTACATTATATCTGTCATTGCCTTCATTTTTGCCCTGCTTACAAAAGAGATTGCCGTTACCCTTCCGCTTATCCTGGTGCTCTATGATTTCTATTTCCTGAAACAGCCAACCCGGGGAAGCGGGCAAAATTCATCCTCCATCTGCCCTCTGTCAGCTATCCGGTGTCTCGCATATTTACCCTATATATTTCTTATTATTATCCCCTACCTTGCATACCGCATCTATGTTTATGGCAGCATCACGGGTGGCGGTGCACGCAATTATGCTGCAAACATCCTGACTCAGCCATATGTCTTGCTTAAATACCTTCAGCTTATGTTTGTGCCATATGGGCTTACCATTGAGCACGATTTAAGGTTGTCAGAAACTATTTATGACTGGAAGGTTATTCTGTCATTTGCAGCCATTCTCATTATATTGGTCATAGCGTATCTCCTGTTCAAAAGGGGGGGGGATCGGAGGTTAGTCTCATTCTTCATGCTCTGGTTTTTTATTACCATGCTGCCGACTGCGATCATACCGCTTAATGCCATATTACAGGAGAACAGGGGGTATCTTGCAGGGGTAATGTTTGCAGCAGTCCCGGGGATTGTTATAGGCAGGTTTAAGAAGAAATTAATATTGCCATGGGTTGCGGTCCTTGTGGCAGTATTATTTATAATTACTTTTCAGCGTAATCCTGTCTGGAGAGATGACCTCGCTCTATGGAGTGATGCAGTGGCCAAGTCCCCTGTGTCGGCACGGGCGCATGATAATCTGGGACTGGCATACCTTGTTGCCGGCAAATATGATTTGGCGCTGGATGAGTTCAATAAGACCATAGGATTAAACCGGCAGTATTATCTCGCCTGGTATAATGCAGGTGTAGCATATCAGCTTCAAGGTGATCTTGAAAAGGCAAGGCTGGCGTATGAGGAAAGTCTGAAAATAAATCCGGCATATTTTCGTTCTTATTATAATGCAGGGATAGTCTACAAAAAACTTGGTGAGCTCGACATGGCGATATCTTCTTATGAAAAGGCTATTGCGCTGGACCCTCGTCATCCATTTGTGTATAACAATCTTGGTGTTGCCTTAACGGAAAAGGGTGATCTGAAAAAAGCGGAAGATATATTCATGAGGATTATTGCTATTAGTCCTCGTTATGAGAAAGCATACTATAACCTTGGAAATGTCTATTTCAGGGAGAAGGAATATGGAAAGGCAGTGGCGGCATACAGCGCAGCCGTCAGGATAAAGCCTGATTACAAGGAGGCTGATCAGATGCTGAGAGAGGCCAAAGCAAGACAGTAGCGGTCACATGAAAATCTCCGTTCAAATCCCCCTCGCCCTCCTTTACAAAAGAGGGGAACTGAATTCCCCCTTTGGGAAAGGGGGACTAAGGGGGATTTTCATCTACCTTTGTGAGCCATAGGCTCATGACGGTTCATCCAAAAACCCCCAAACTCATTGCTGCGGTCTTAACGGAGTTTCAGTTTTCGCCATGCTAAAAACAGGACAACTGTCATGGATATTGCCATTAAGAGCTTATGCTGAAGAGTAGTCTTTAAGGTTATAAATGCAAGACCGACGAAAGGCAGCAGGACGACTCTCACAACTGGCTTCAGATACGGATGTCCTGAAATAAATTGAGCGGCAGGCGGGCTTAATCTGTAGTACTCGTCTACGAACCATGCGCCATACCTGTTTGTCAGAAGAAACCTGTCTCTGAAATTTCGCAGTAAAACCACATGTCTTTCAAACGGACTCCCATATGCAGCTGTGGCGATAAAGCATGCCTCCCCAAGCCGCTGGCCGGATAATAATATTTTCTCAATATCAAGAAAACCGCTGATAGAGTATATATTAAAGTTTCCATCAACAACTGCGCTCCTGTCATCCTGCCAGGCAATATAGACGTGGCCTGAGGAATCCACGCTCATAACAGGTTCATATGAATTGCCGGGAGGGGTGTTGTTGTCCAGCCTGGCATCAACGTTTTGCCAACTGCCGTCTTTGCCCTTGTTAATGGAGAAGTTAAAGAATATATCCGACTTGCTGGAGCGTTTATCAACCCACACGACATACACATTCCCAAAATCATCTGTCCTGACCCTGGGTCTTGATGCCTCGGTTGTTCCCCTTGCTACATTGTCTACCATCCAGTTTAAATTCACAGGCAGAAATGATATTCCGAAATTATCTGAACGATTCAGGAAGATATTGTATATGTCTGATAACCCTGAAACATCTTCATGATAAAGATTGCTTGCCCACACTATGTAAACATTACCTCTTTCATCATTAGCGATATCTATATCTTTTGCATTAATCTTCTGCACGGGAAGATCTATGCGTGTATCCTCCTCGGCAAATGAGGCGCCAAAATTTGCAGACACGTTAAAATAGACGTCATATAAGCTGTCTGCAGCATATTCATTGCCCCTTTCAACCCTTCCTGCGTTATCAAGCCATACGACATACACATGACCGCTGTTGTCACTGCGTATAACCGGCGGTTGGAATGCAATATTGCCTGGCTTGGCTGAATCAATCCGGGTTGAATTGGAGTTCCAAGTGGCCCCCTTATTATGTGACACATTAAAATATATCCCGGGATAAATCTCATTCTCCGGAACAAGACGTCTGTCGTACCATGCAGCGAATACGTTCCCATTCTTATCTATAGATATAGCGGGTTTAAATGCGTTGAATAACCCGGCTGTCTCACCTGTGTTAATTCGTATTTCAGGGGTCTGATATGGCACGATGAAATCAACAGGCCTGGAGAACTGGACCTGTAGTGATCTGAAATATATCTCGTAAATACCTGGCTGGTTCCTGTCATCCTCCCATGCGATGAATACTTCACCATTCTCATTGCAGGCTATACTTGGATTTCTTGAATCTCCTGTAGACGGGTTGTCTGAATCTATCCTGTAATCTGTAAATTGGTCGGGGGCGTACCATGTCGTGCCATAATCCTTTGAATACCTGAAATATATATCCTTCTTCCCTGTTCCTGATTTGACTGCCCTGTCATCAACCCAAACAACATAGACATGACCTGACTCGTCAGAACAGACCTGAGGCATCGTGGCGTCACCGTCCTGTATTGCACTCTGCGCCTTTGGGAATCCTGTGGTGATCGGTACAGGGCGGGGAGCCCATCCTATGTCCCCGAACTTTGTGTTGATATAGATTTTGTATGGCCCGCCCCTGTTATCACTATATACTATATATGCATGCCCGTTGTTGTCTGAGTCAATCCTGGGGGTGACAGCATTATTGGCTGTGGTCAGTTGTGGAAGGTCAATTTTCCTATCACTGCTGTCAAATTGGACTGCGTGGGAGACATTACTATGAGAAACATATGCCATCAGCATGATGGCAGAAAATGTTATACAAGCTATTTTTTTCACCCGAAAATGCTCCTGTATACCCGTCATTACCACGCAAGCGGGAATCCAGAATCAGGCCCCGGTCTGGATTCCCGCTTACGCAGTAATGACATTTTCATATTCGGCAGGCGCTGTCCGCGAAATGCTTCCTTGCCGCTTTAAACAAAGCAATATACTCACCACTCCTGTAGTCTGGATAAGTGTGAGGCAGCGCCTGAAAGGTCTTATGCTGATAAAGAAGTGTTGTCTCTGCATATATCCCTTTGCCAATGTATATCCTGTGAGAATAGTCTTTGGTTGATGCAAGGACTACCTTTGCCAGAGTAACATAACCAGGGTCTATATTAATTGGCCTTTCAGGTAATCTTCCGGCGCTTATGCAGCACTTTGCTTCAATCTCATTCGTGATAATTTTAATATCTGCAAGCCGGTCAGGCATGATGAGGTGTTCAAAAAACAGGAATATCCTTTTAAGGTCAGCGCCCATTTCCTTTTCATAGTAATTTGAATAAGACCATGTCCGGACAGGACTCTCCATATCAACCGGACCGAAAGCTGACGCCAGGCTTTCCCGTGCGGTATTATAGACAGCTTCATTCCCAAACAATATTGCCGTAAACAATTTAACCTGTTCAACAGGCCTTATAATTCCCATAACAATGTGTTACTATATCTTAATGCTATTGCAATTATCATGCAAGATCCATAAGCAAAGCATTGTTTTGCAGGCGCTACAATAATACTTGACAAGAACCCAATAAATCAATACAATAACGTGTTTGTTTAAGGGGGTTTTTATACATGAAGACGATTTCGGCAAAAAAAGAGGATGTAAAGAGGGACTGGTTTGTGGTGGATGCAGAGGGTAAGGTGCTCGGCAGGCTTGCATCCCAGGTGGCGGCAGTGCTGAGGGGAAAGCATAAACCTATTTATACGCCGCATGTGGATACAGGTGATTTTGTCGTTGTGGTCAATGCCGCAAAAGTGAAGATCACCGGGACAAAGGTTGCGGATAAGGTATTCTACCACCATTCAGGGTATCCTGATGGTTTAAAGCAAGAGAGCCTGCGCGAGTATTGTGAAGATAAACCAGATGAGCTTATCAAAAAAACTGTCTGGGGGATGCTTCCCAAGAACAAACTGGGCAAGGCTATGTTAAAGAAACTGAAGGTATATGCCAGCGGAGTGCACCCGCACGATTCACAGATGCCTAAGGCGTTGGAAATAAAGGAGTAATTCATGAATACAACAGCACAACATTCTGCTACCGGTAAGAGAAAGAACGCTATTGCACGCGTAAGATTAGTCCCTGGAGAAGGCAAGATTATAGTCAACGACAGGACCGCAGAAGAATATTTTCCGGGTCAGACCCTGGTCAGGCTTATCAGGCAGCCGCTTGAGGTCCTCTCACTGATAGGAAAGTTTGACGTCTATGCCAATATAGCAGGCGGCGGGATAGCAGGTCAGGCAGGAGCTTTAAGGCATGGCATCGCCAGGAGCCTTCTCGAGGTCAGTCCTGAATACAGACGTGCCTTGAAAAGCAAAGGTTTTCTTACAAGGGACTCACGTGAAAAAGAGAGAAAGAAGTATGGGCAGAAAGGAGCCCGTAAGAAGTTCCAGTACTCTAAGAGATAGTTTTTATTCATATAATGTTAAAGGTAGCTGTTGCAGGAGCGAGTGGATATACCGGATGTGAGCTTCTAAGGCTCCTTGCACTGCACCCTTATGTCAAAGTCGTAGCAGTTACCTCAGAAAAATCATCAGGAAAACCAATAACACAACTGTTCCCGGGCCTGTCGGGATTCTATGACCTGACCCTCGAACCCCTTTCATCAGAGATTGTCGCAGGTGAGGCTGACTTAGTCTTCACTGCACTCCCTCACGGGACATCTATTGAAGCCGTTTCAGAGTTCGTTAAGATGGGCAAGATGGTCGTGGATTTGAGTGCGGATTTCAGGTTAAAAGATCCACTCGTCTATGAGGAATGGTATGGTGTAAAGCACACTGCCACGCCGCTGCTGGAGGGGGCTGTGTATGGTTTGCCTGAACTCTATAGAAGCAGGATAAAGGGGGCGTCGCTGATTGCAAATCCGGGATGCTATCCAACCGCAAGCATCCTTGGCATAGCGCCGCTCATCAAAAACAGGCTGTACAATGGCGGGAAGATTATTATAGATGCAAAGTCGGCAATTTCCGGCGCAGGGCGCTCGCCGTCCCTTGCATTTCATTTCCCGGAGGCAAATGAGGGTATGGAGGCATACAAGGTCGGTACGCACAGGCATACGCCGGAGATAGAACAGGTGCTTTCGGATGTCGCCGGCAGTACTGTAACTGCCTGTTTTGTACCGCACCTGATCCCTGCAAACAGGGGTTTGCTGAGCACCTGCTATGTGCCGTCTGATTTCAGCGGCGGTCTGTCTGATATCGTTTCGCTTTACATGGAATTCTATAAAGGCGAGCCTTTCGTGAGGGTGCTCGATGCAGGGAGGCAGCCAAATATAAGGGAAGTAAGGGGCGCAAACTTCTGCGATATAGGCATAGCGCTTGATAAACGAAATGGATGTATAATAGTTACGTCAGCCATAGACAATCTTGTAAAGGGCGCCTCGGGCGCAGCGGTTCAGAATATGAATTTAATGAAAGGTTATGAGGAGACAACAGGTCTGATGCACCCAGGCCTGTTTCCGTAAATATGAAAGAAATACCAGGTGGAATAACATCCCCGAAAGGGTTTTTTGCAAGTGGAATTTACGCCGGCATCAAACGCACGACGAAATTAGACCTTGCCTTGATCTACAGCGAGAGGGATGCGGTTGTTACAGGGACATTTACCACAAACAAAGTAAAGGCCCCTCCGGTCATCTATACAGAGAAAATCGTTAAAAAGGGAAAGGCGAGGGCAGTCATTGTTAACAGCGGCAATGCAAATGCCTGTACAGGCGGGCAGGGGATGAAAGATGCCAGGGAGATGGCCGAACTTGCAGCGGATGCCCTGCTTATTGACAGGGATCTCGTATGTGTTTCTTCGACAGGTGTTATTGGCGAACTGCTCCCCATGGCCAGGATAAAGTCTTCCATAAAGCTCGCAGCTGAATCCATAAGCCCGGACGGCGGCAGGGATGCTGCTGTTGCAATTATGACTACAGACACATTTCCCAAGGAGATTGCTGTAAGGGGACGCATCAATGGAAAGACGATAACTGTCGGCGGGATAGCGAAGGGATCAGGGATGATTCACCCTGATATGGCCACTATGCTGGCGTTTATCTCTACAGATGCCGCGATAGACAGAAACACCCTTAAGAGGATAGTGAGCGCTGAGGTAAACAGGTCTTTCAATAAGATAACTGTAGATGGGGACACGAGCACCAACGACATGGTATTGTGTATGGCAAATGGCATGGCTGGAAATGACCTTCTTGACAGGAAGGGGCTTCTCCAGTTTCAGATGATGATTGGACATGTCTGCCGCAGTCTTGCGCTGATGATTGTCAGGGATGGGGAAGGTGCTACCAGGTTTGTCGAGATACGGGTTAAAAGGGCAAAGAGTGACAAGGATGCTGAAAAGGTGGCTTTTGCAGTGGCCAATTCGAGCCTGGTCAAGACAGCCCTTTTTGCAGGTGATCCGAACTGGGGGCGAATCATGGCTGCTATTGGCTATGCAGGGGCGGACATCCGCGGGGAGCGCATATCTGTTTCATTTGATAAGGTAAAGATGGTTGGCAATGGCATTGGACTGGGCAAGGAGGCTGAGCAGAAGGTGGCTGAGGTAATGAAGAACAGGGAATATGTCATGACTATTGATTTGAATGTCGGACGTTCTGATGCCACTGTCTGGACGACTGACCTGTCCTATGACTATGTAAAGATAAATGTGGCCTACAGATCATAGCCCTGATTTTGTTATTGCAAGTTTGACTGATTTGTGTTAAATTTTCCTGCTGGACTAACAAACTCAATTTTCACAACAGTTACTGGAGGGTAGTTTATTATGGGAGTGGCAATTAAAGAATTACTTGAGGCAGGCGTACATTTCGGACACCAGACCAAGCGATGGAATCCAAAGATGAAGAAATTCATATTTGGTGAGAGAAATGGCATCTATATTATTGATCTGCAAAAGACTATGGCAAACTTTGATTCAGCCAGTGAGTATCTGAAGGAAGTGGCCTCCCAGGGGAGACCGGTGCTTTTCATCGGGACAAAGAGACAGGCGCAGGAGATAGTTGAGGCTGAGGCCAGGAGATGCGGCATGTATTTTGTAAATCAAAGGTGGCTTGGAGGTATGCTTACAAACTTTGCCACAATCAGGAAGAGTATAGATCAGTACAAAAAGTATGAGAAGATGCATGAGGATGGAACCATTAATCAGTTGCCCAAAAAAGAGATTATAGGCATTGAAAAGAAGATGGCACAGATGGACAAGATTTTTGGCGGGATAAAGGGTATGAGCGTTCTCCCCGGGGTTATTTTCGTGATAGACACCAGGAAGGAGGCCATAGCAGTACATGAGGCAAACAGGCTTGGCATACCGGTCATTGGCGTTGTTGATACAAATTGCAATCCTGACAATATAGATTATGTAATACCAGGGAATGACGACGCCATAAAGGCTATAAAACTCATCTGTTCCAAGGTGGCAGAAGCTGTTCTTGAGGGAAGGGCTGTCTATGATGCAAAGGGCGGTGTTAAACAGGAGATAGCGGCTAAGGCGGCGGAACAGCAGGCAGAGGTGGAAGTGACCGGCGGAGATGATGAAGCGGCTGCAGGGGAGGCATAAACGATAATGGCGACGATAAGCAGTGATACTGTAAAAGAGCTCAGGGAAAAGACCGGCGCAGGCATTATGGACTGCAAGAGGGCATTGGCAGATTCCGGCGGCGACCTTGAGAAGGCGATAGATTTGTTAAGGCAGAAGGGGTTGTCAGCGGCAGCCAAAAAGGCGTCGCGTGAGACCAAAGAGGGGCTGGTCAGCAGCTACATTCACGGCGGCGGCAAGATCGGCGTGCTTGTAGAGGTGAATTGCGAGACCGATTTTGTGGCGAGGAACTCAGAGTTTCAGGAACTGGTAAAGGACATCGCTATGCAGATAGCAGCATCCAATCCGTCATTTGTAAGGCGCGAGGATGTTCCTTCTGATGTCCTTGAAAGGGAGCGTAATATCTACAGGATACAGGCTAAGGAATCAGGCAAGCCTGATCATGTGCTCGATAAGATAGTTGAGGGTAAAGTGGACAAGTTCTATATTGAATCATGTTTGCTTGAACAGTCATTCATTAAGGATCCCTCGGTTACGATAAAAGACATGGTACAGCAAAAGATCGCAAAAATAGGCGAAAACATTTCAGTTAAGCGTTTTACAAGATACCAGTTAGGGGAGTAAGACGGACAGACCTGTAATGGCGCAAAGAAAAGGATTTAAGAGAGTGCTTCTCAAGGTCAGTGGCGAGGCACTAATGGGTGAAAAGGGGTATGGAATAGACCCGTTAGTTATTGATTCCATAGCCGATGAGATTAAGAGTGTCTGTGATGCCGGGGTTGATATTGCGATCGTCATAGGCGGCGGCAACATATTCCGCGGGCTTGGCGCTACGGCCACCGGAATGGAACGGGCGTCTGCGGATTATATGGGTATGCTGGCAACAGTTATCAATGCCCTCGCATTGCAGGATGCCCTTGAGAAAAAGGGCGTTGTCACACGGGTGCAGTCTGCTATTGAGATGAGGGCGCTTGCAGAACCGTATATAAGACGCAGGGCCATAAGGCATCTTGAGAAAAAAAGGGTTGTAATATTCGCGGCAGGCACAGGAAATCCATATTTCAGTACAGATACAGCCGCCTCACTTCGTGCGATGGAAACAGGCGCTGATGTCATCCTCAAAGGCACAAAGGTTGACGGGGTCTATGATTCGGACCCTGTGGTCAATAAAGATGCAAAAAAATTCACTACACTCTCTTACCTCGATGTCCTTAAGCTGGGGCTCAAGGTTATGGATGCAACCGCAATATCCCTGTGCAAGGATAACAGCCTCCCGATAATAGTGTTTAATCTGAGGCAGAAGGGGAATGTGAAGAGGGTGGTTATGGGTGAAGATATAGGCACGGTTATTAGTTGACAATTTGATATGATTGGCAATATTAAGAATAAGGCGACAGAAAAAATGGAGCAGACGCTGAGTGTCTTCAGGAAAGATCTTGCTGCCATGCGTACAGGCAGGGCCTCTGTCTCAATAGTGGAAGGCATAATGGTTGACTATTACGGCACGCCTACGCCTGTCTCACAGGTGGCGGCCATAACAGTCCCTGAGAGCAGGACGATAGTTATACAGCCGTGGGAGCAGCGTTTGATACCTGAGATTGAGAAGGCAATCATGACATCTTCTCTTGGACTTACACCCGCCAATGACGGAAAGATCGTAAGGGTGCCGATTCCACCGCTGACTGAAGAGAGAAGGCGGGATATTGTAAAGACTGTAAAGAAGATGGCTGAGGATGCCCGTGTTGCAGTGCGCAATGTGCGCAGGGATGCCAATGACGATATAAAGAAGGCCGGCAAGGAGGCAAGCATCTCAGAAGACGAAATCAGAAAATCTCAGGATGAGCTTCAGAAGCTGACAGATCAGTATATTCATAAGGTGGATGAGGTATTAAAAAAGAAAGAACAGGAAATAATGGAAGTGTAGTTAATTAGGGACAGCGACTATTTATTTCCTGTCAGGAAATAAATAGTCGCTGTCCCTAATTAACTGCATAAAAGTAGCGCCGACCTTCATGGTCGGCTTCATATTAATATCAGACAAGGAGGCTCAAATGGCTAAGAAACTTGGTATCTTGTTAGGTCGTTCAATCACGTTTTATCTTGTTGCTGCAATGCTGCTGATTGCTTCTATACCATCCCAGTCTGCGGCCATGTTTATATCATCTGATGTTGTCAGCACGGCAGCCGTCAGTCCTGTCGTTGACTCAGCTTCGGACATAGCAAAGGTTAGTACATTTCTTGAGTCAAAGATTGTTAAACAGAGGCTTGCTGATTTCGGGCTTACCTCTGAAGAGATATCATCAAGGCTCAGCCGTATGTCTGCTGACCAGTTGCATCAGATAGCATCTCACATAGATCAGGTGGATTCAGGCGGTGACAGTGCGCTTGGCATCATCATGGCCCTGCTGGTTATTGCCATCCTCGTTATAATCGTGATGAAACTGATGGGACGCGAGATTATAATAAAATAATACTGATTAATGATCATAGTTAAAAAATCAATTAAGACCCCACGGCTAACGGCCGCTGGGGTCTTAATTTTTTCAGTAGTATTGCTGGTTCTTGCGCTATGTGCAGGTTGTTCAGTTGTCCCCGCTGGTCATGATAAAATTGTTTCAGGATATCTGGCAGAAACAATTCCGCCGTTATACTATATACAGGAGGTCCCTTTCTACCCGGGGGATGACTTTCAGTGTGGTCCATCCGTACTTGCCGGTGCATTAAATTTTATCGGGTATGACGTAAAGCCGGAGGATATCTCAAAAGAGATTTATATTGGCGGCGTAAGGGGGACCCTTAATATTGACATGGTGAGTTATGCACAAAGATTTGAGGGTGTGTCTGTCTCAGAATTCAGGGGTGACATTGAGTCATTAAAGGAAAATCTGCTTTCGGAACATCCGATGATAGTCTTTGTTGACCTCGGTATATGGAGTATAAGAAAAGGGCATTACATGCTGGTTGTCGGTTATGATGACAGCAGGGAAGGCGTGGTTGTCTATTCAGGCGCAGAGAAAGACAAATTCATCAGCTATGAAGACTTTCTGCGGATATGGAAACGCGGCGGCTACTGGACATTGCTGATAAAAAGAGGGATTTCCAAGTGAACCGTCATGAGCTTCGACTGTTCGGCAGGCTCACCAGGGTTCATGAAAACGTCATTCCCGCGTAAGCGGGAATCCAGACCTCGGCCTGATTCTGGATTCCCACTCCCCGCTTAAATCATGCTGGGACAGGTTCCGTGGGAATGACATGTACTTAGGAGTATTTTCGAGTGAAGATCATCTTTATTGCAGTTATAATGATATTTACTGTCTCTGCCTGCGGCTCCTTGCCCAGACTGATCGTCCTGCATGACCCGCTGACTCTGGATGAGCACATCACCCTGGGCCTGAGTTATGAAAAAAAGGGAGAGGATGACCTTGCACTTGAGGAGTATGGCACGGCAATCAAGATGTCAAAGAAGGACTTCAGGCCCTATTTCAGTACAGGTAATGTATATTACAAGAAAAGAGAGTATAATCTTGCAGAAAAATACTATAATAAGGCGTTAAAGATTGCGCCGGATAACGGAGATGTGCATAATAATCTTGCCTGGACGTACATGGAAACCGGCAGGTATGATGAGGCAGTCACTGAGGCTGAACATGCAGTCAAAATAAAGAAGAGTCCGTATTATCTGAACACGCTGGCGCATGTATATTATCGCATGGGAAGATACCGTGAAGCCCATGATGTTTTAAAAGAGGCCATGACGCTTACCGAGCCAGAGGATAAGATGCTGTGGGATGACGAAAACAGTTTGCTTGAAGATATTCAAAACGCTGCGGGTTTGTAAAGTCTGAGCAAAGGTTCATGAAAACGTCAATCCAGCTTCAGTGGTAATGATGGGTGTATAGGAGCATTTTCAGGTGAACCGTCATGAGCCTCAGGCTCACCAAGGTTCATGAAAACGTCATTCCCGCGTAAGCGGGAATCCAGACCGGGGCCTGGTTCTGGATTCCCTCGTCCATTGGAATGACGGGTACTTAGGAGTATTTTCGAGTGAACCTGACGATAGCTGAAATTAACCTGTCTAACCTGATTCACAACCTGAACCAGGTCAGGGCAAATATTCCGTCTGGCTGTAAGATCCTTGCCGTTGTCAAGGCGAATGCCTATGGCCATGGCAGCATCGAGGTGTCACGTGAGCTTGTTAATGCCGGGGTTGATATGCTTGGAGTTGCCACACTAAATGAGGGCGTTCGTCTGAGAGAGGCAGGCATTGATAAGGATATCCTTGTGCTTGGGGTCATAAATGAAGATTGTGTGCCGGATATCATCAGGATGCGGCTGACCCCTGTTGTCTTCACACTCCAGCTCACAGAGTTATTGTCAGATGCTGCTGTCCGTGCCGGAGTTACATTGCCGGTTCATGTGAAAATTGATACTGGCATGAAGAGGATTGGTGTGGACTCTGATGATGCACTGGACTTTGTCTCAGCGATATCGAACCTGAAGGGGATCAGGATAGAGGGTGTGATGACCCATTTTGCAGAGGCAGATCTCGATGATAAGAATTTTGTAATTGAGCAGTTTGGCAGGTTTATGTCATCATGCAGGGGGATGGAACAGGCCGGGATCCGCATACCTTTGAAACATGTCGCAAACAGCGCCGCAATCATAGATATGAAGGAGACTCATCTTGATATGGTAAGGCCGGGCCTGATGCTTTACGGATATTCCCCATCGCCACGTCTTGAAAAGAAGGTTGAACTGAGACAGGTCATGGCAGTAAAAAGCAGGATTATTTATCTGAAACGTGTGCCTGCCAAAACCGGCATCAGTTATGGCAGAACCTTTACGACATCACGAGATACGGTTGTTGCCACCCTCCCTGTAGGATATGCCGACGGATATAGCCGCAGTCTTTCCAATACCGGTGAGGTTATTGTAAGGGGGGTGAGGGCCCCTGTTATTGGCAGGGTATGTATGGATATGACGATGGTGGATGTGACCGATATTCCCGGGGTGTCCGCAGGGGATGAGGTTTCGGTTATCGGAGGGAGAGACGGCAAAGGGACCACTATATCAGCCAATGAAATAGCGGGCTGGACAAATACCATTTCCTACGAGGTATTATGCAGGATAGGGGAGCGGGTGGAAAGGGTGTATGTCAGATAAACCGTCATGGTGGTTTTGCAAATTCAAATGATTACAAGATTATTGACATACTTGGGTGCGACTACACTCAGGATTAGCGAAGATATCGGCCGTGGTTTTATAATGTTCTGGCAGACAATCTTATGGTGTTTCAGGCGCCCGTATAATTTTCGCATCATCTTTCAGCAGATGGAGGCGATTGGCTTTAATTCCCTCCCTGTTGTCATAATCATGGCGTTGTTTACCGGAATGGTCCTTGCGATCCAGACATACACAGGTTTTAAGAGATTTAATGCAGAGAATTTTGTGGGTACAGTAGTGGCTCTGTCAGTTGCAAGGGAACTTGGCCCTGTGCTGACAGGGCTCATTGTCTCAGGCCGGGCCGGAGCTGCTATGGCGGCAGAGCTCGGAACGATGCGCGTTACAGAGCAGATAGACGCACTCGTTACACTGGCGACTAATCCGATAAAATATCTCGTAGTCCCGAGGTTTATTGCAGGGTTAATTGTTCTCCCCCTGCTGGTAATTATTGCCGATATTATTGCCGTAATAGGCGGTTATCTGATAGCTGTTTATGTGTTGGGCGCCAATTCTGTTATATATATACGCATGACTACGGAATATGTAGAATTAAACGATATATACGGAGGGTTGCTTAAATCGTGTGTTTTTGGTGTAATTATCTCTACTGTCAGTTGTTATAAGGGGTTTTATACGCAGGGCGGGGCAGAGGGCGTTGGCAGGGCGACTACAGGCGCTGTGGTGTTGTCCATGATGTTTGTCCTGATTGCAAATTACTTTATGGCAGCCCTGCTGTTCAGGTAGCCTTCGTCCCCATTTACAAAGGGGGAAATAAGTCCCCCCCTTTAGTAAAGGGGGGAGAGGGGGGATTTGAACGGAGATTTTCGGATGATAGATATAGCGAATTTGCATAAGTCCTTTAACTCCAAGCGTGTCCTGCGTGGTGTTGATCTCCATATTGAACGTGGGGAAACGATGGTTATTATCGGTGGCAGCGGGTCCGGAAAGAGTGTACTGATCAAACATATTATTGGTCTTCTGACGCCGGATCAGGGGAGTGTCAGAATAGACGGGATTGACATTTTCGGATTGTCTGAAGGAGAATTAAACAACACGAGGAAGAAATTCGGCATGTTGTTTCAGGGGGCGGCCCTGTTTGACTCACTTTCTGTGTGGGAGAATGTCGGTTTTGCCCTGAAACAGCACACACATTTTCCAAATGACAGGATCCGTGAAATTACAGGAAGAAAGCTTGAGATGGTAGGCCTGAAGGGGATCGGGGACCTGATGCCATCTGAACTATCCGGTGGGATGAGAAAGAGGGTAGGGCTTGCAAGGGCTATAGCAATGGAACCTGAGATACTTTTATATGACGAGCCCACAACAGGGCTTGACCCTATTATGGCTGATGCCATAAATGACCTTATTATTGATATGAAGAACAAGATTAATGTAACCAGTGTGGCAATCACGCATGATATGACCAGCGCCTACAAGATAGGCGACAGGATAGCCATGCTTTATGAGGGAAGAATACATGGAGTCGGCACTCCTGAGGATATGAAGAAATCTGATGACCCTGTAATCAGGCAGTTCATCACAGGGAGCTCTGTTGGACCTATAAGGGCCGTATAAGAGGGGGAGGGTGAGGGTGCAGTCGTTCACGACTGAAGTAAAGGTTGGCATTTTTGTGGTTATCGCGATTGTCTTTCTTGGCTACATGACTGTCAGGATAGGAGACCTTACCTTTGGTCGTGATAAAGGCTATCTTGTCTATGGTGTGTTTGATTCTGTGGCCGGCCTTGACGTCAAGGCCCCTGTAAAGATGGCTGGTGTTGCAATAGGCAGTGTTGAGACTATAGGGCTTGACGACAGCAGGGCCAGGGTTGGCATGAGGATTGAACCAGGGGTTAAGATTAAGAAGGGGGCAGTTGCAGCGATGAAGACTGAGAGCCTCCTTGGAGAGAGGTATGTCGAATTGATTCAGGGAGACCAGAAAGTCACGTTAAATGACGGAGATGTTATTTACAAGTCTGTCAGCGTGGCTGATATTGACAGCCTGATTACACGCATAGACAGTGTTGCCCAGGACATCAAATCAATCAGCAGTTTCTTTAGCGAGACACTTGGCGCTCCCGAGACAAAAAAGTCTATTAATGAAATTATTGTGAATATGAGAAATCTGACTGCAAGTCTTTCCAATATTGCAAAGCGTGACAGTGGATCTATCGAAAAGGTTATAAGTGACCTGAACGAGCTTATTGCTGTAGTAAAGGAAATGGCAGTGGAGAACAGGGAACCCCTTAGAAATGCCATAGCAAATCTCGATGGCATATCAAGGGATATGAGTGACATCGCAAAGGATAACAAGGCTCCGCTAAGGGACACCATTGCCAATCTGCATCAGGTCTCGGAAGACCTCAGGGTGCGCGCGCCAGGGATAATAGAAAGGGTAGACAAACTTGTTGAAAGGGTGGAGAAGGGTGAGGGCACGGTAGGAAAGCTGATGAAAGAGGACGGCCTGTATAATAAGCTTGATTCGGCATTAACCGGAGTTGAGAAGTATATATCCGCCACTGACAGATTCAGGCTCAATCTTGGATTCAGGGGAGAGTACCTCTTTGATGAAGGTGATACCAAGGGTTATTTTTCCCTGAAATTACAGCCTCGGGATGACAAGTATTATCTGTTTGAGGTGATAGATGACCCGAATGGCCGGATTAAAGTTACTGATACAGAAGTTACCACCACACCCGGGACTACTGTGAAAACCCATGAGATCAGAAAGGATGATAAATTAAAGTTCAGCGCCCAGTTTGCCAGAAGATTCGGTGATGTAACCTTCCGCGGCGGGCTGATGGAAGATACGTTTGGAGTTGGGGCAGATTATCACGTCATCAATGATAAGGTAAAGGCATCATTTGATGCATGGAATTTTGATGGCAATGTTGATGCAGAGAATCCGCATGTCAAATTGACGGCAAGTTACACTGTATTTAAAACGCTCTTTATAAATGCCGGTGTTGATGATGCTGCAAACAAGAAGTCATCGAGCACGTTTACAGGAGTCGGTCTGACGTTTGACGATGAAGACCTGAAATACATCATGACACGCCTGCCTGTTTCAATGCCGTAATTTACTCCTCCTCCATTAGTCTTGCCAGTACGGAGTAGTCCTCGAGTGTTGTTGTATCACCGACTTTTTCCTTACCATAGGCGATATCCCGCAGAAGCCTTCTCATAATCTTGCCGCTTCGCGTCTTTGGCAGGGCATCACTAAAGCGAATGTCATCAGGTTTTGCGATGGGGCCTATCTCCTTTGCCACATGCTCGCGCAATTCCTTTTTAAGATCATCTGACGGCATAAAGCCCATATCAAGGGTTACGAATGCCGATATCCCCTGTCCCTTCAGTTCATCAGGCCTTCCGACTACAGCAGCCTCCGCAACCTTTGGGTGGCTTACCAGGGCGCTCTCGATCTCCATTGTGCTCAGTCTGTGTCCTGCTACATTGATTACGTCATCAACCCTTCCCATTACCCAGAAGTATCCATCCTCGTCACATCGTGCTCCGTCGCCTGTAAAATAGACGCCGTCAATCTCCTGCCAGTACTGCTTTTTGTATCTCTCAGGATCACCGTAAATAGTCCTTAGCATCGCAGGCCAGGGCTTCTTAATCACAAGGAATCCGCCCTGATTCGCTGCAACAGATTTCCCGTCTCTTGAGACGACGTCTGCAGCAATTCCAGGGAGCGGTTTTGTGGCTGAACCCGGTTTGGTTGGGGTTGCGCCAGGGAGCGGGGAAATCAGTATTGCTCCTGTCTCAGTCTGCCACCATGTGTCAACGATTGGGCACTTCTCCTTACCTATAAACTTGTGATACCAGATCCATGCCTCAGGGTTGATAGGCTCGCCAACAGTGCCGAGAAGGCGAAGGCTGCCAAGGTCATTCTGCTGAGGCCACTTGTCGCCATACTTTATGAGTGTCCTTATGGCTGTTGGCGCGGTATAAAATATATTTACCCTGTATTTATCTATGATCTTCCAGAATCTGTCGGGCTGTGGGTGCAGAGGCGCACCTTCATACATAAGACTGGTAGCGCCGTTTGAAAGGGGGCCGTATATGATGTAACTGTGGCCTGTAACCCAGCCTATGTCCGCGGTGCACCAGTATGTATCCTCGTCTTTCAGGTCAAAGACCCATTTTGTCGTAATGTGAACACCCAGCAGGTATCCGCCGGTCGTGTGCACTACCCCCTTTGGTTTTCCAGTTGTCCCGCTCGTATAGAGAATAAAGAGCGGATGTTCGGAGTCCAACGGTTCTGCCTCGCATTTGTCTGATGCATCCTTCATCAGGTCATTCCACCACAGGTCGCGTCCGGCAGTCATCTCTATATCCTGTCCTGTGCGTCTGCAGACTATTACCCTTTCAACAGACGGCGCATATTTTACAGATTCGTCTACCTTTTCCTTGAGGGTCACGACTTCCCCACGTCTGTAGCCGCCGTCAGCAGTGATTATGAGCTTTGCCTGGGCGTCGTTTACACGGTCTTTCAGCGCCTCACTGCTGAAGCCGCCAAAGACAACGCTGTGGATGGCCCCTATCCTTGCGCATGCGAGCATGGCAATGGGGAGCTCCGGTATCATAGGCATGTATATGGCGACCCTGTCTCCCTTGTTTATGCCAAGCGACTTTAATACATTCGCAAATTTGGACACCTCCCGGTGCAGTTCCTGATACGTCAGGGTCCTCGAATCACCTGGTTCGCCTTCCCATATTATGGCCGCCTTATTCTTCCGCCATGTGGTCAGGTGCCTGTCAAGGCAGTTATATGAGAGGTTGATTTCACCCCCCACAAACCACTTCGCAAACGGAGGGTTCCACTCAAGAACCTTATCCCACTTCTTAAACCAGTGCAATTCGGCTGAAAGTCTCCCCCAGAATGCATCATGGTTATCCTCAGCCTCTTTCCTCAGCCGCTCATAATCCTCCATGTTTTTTATGAGTGAATTTTCGCTGAATTTTCTGTCTGGCGGAAAAATCCTTTTTTCCCTGAGAATTGACTCAATATCTGCTCCTGGCATGAGGCACCTCCATATTGAAATGATAGCTGATTTTATTATACAGGTGTGCAACCTGTCAATTGAAATGAACTAATCATGAGGAGGCGCTTGCAAAGGATGATTAAAATCCCCCTCAGTCCCCCTTTACAAAGGGGGAAATTAATTCCCCCCTTTACTAAAGGGGGGATGGGGGGATTTGATTGGGGATTTTCAGATGAACCGTCATGAGCCTCAGGCTCACCAAGGTTTACGAACACGTCATTCCCGCGTAAGCGGGAATCCAGACCGATGGCTTGATTCTGGATTCCCACCCCCCGTTTAAATCCTGCGGGGACAGGTTCCGTGGGAATGACGGGTGAATAGGAGCATTTTCAGGTGAACCGTCATAAGCCTCAGGCTCACCAAGGTTTATGAAAACGTCATTCCCGCGTAAGCGGGAATCCAGACCGCGGCCTGGTTCTGGATTCCTACTCCCCGCTTAAATCCTGCGGGGACAGGTTCCGTGGGAATGACGGGTACTTAGGAGTATTTTCGAGTGAACCAGTTGTGGATTTTGTAATCTCGAATATGATAAGCTGAACCGCATGACAAGCTGGCTTCTGTCAATACTGATTGCCCTGACGCTTTTCTCACCTGTGTTTGCCGGGGGTGCTCAGCAGCCAAACATGTCTGGCAGGGTGGACGGCAATGGGATTGTTGTCCTCGAAGATAAAAAGTACGTTGACACCCTTCTTGAACAGATAAGAAAGTCGCAATCCAAAATACTCATCAGTATGTACATTTTCAAGACAACGGGAAATAAGACAAGCGCAGCAAATAAGGTGAAAGATGCGCTGATAAAGGCCGCAAAGAGGGGAGTAATAGTTAAAGTAGTACTTGAAGTGGAGGGCGGAACTGGCTCAACTTTGAATGAAGAAAACCGTATTACAGCGAAGAAACTAAAAAATGGCGGAGTAAAGGTCTACTTTGATTCACCCCGGAGGCGTACCCATGTCAAGGCTATTGTAATAGATGACAGGTATACATTTATAGGAAGTCACAACCTTACGGCAAGCGCCCTGCAGTATAACAAGGAACTTTCTATTATGATTGATTCAGTTGAAGTGGCGGGTGAGACTGCAGGGTATATTGAAGAAATGCTGGATAGAAACAGACACTAAAATCCCCTTGACAGAAGTTGATGTTATAGGATAGCTTAAATTGTACACGGAGGTTATTGTGTCACGGGAAATGCTTGATAAGATATTAAATGCGGTCGTTGATCTTAAGATCAACATGGAGACAAAGTTTGAGCATATGGAAGTAAGATTTCGTGGAGTTGACCGCAGGCTGGACATGGTTGGTGAGAGACTCACAAGTGTAGAAACGAGACTCGGCAGTGTAGAACGAAGACTTGACAGAGTAGAGGGTGAGTTGGGTCATATCAGGACAGCGGTGCTTAAGACCGGCAGGACAGTCAAGGGACATGAAGAAAGGATTGTTGCCATGGAGGGGAGGGGCTGATGAAAAGGATAGTTATATTGACTGTATTTTCAATACTTGGTTTATTTTTGTTTGGTTTTTCTGTTTCAGGCGCTTATGCCGGAGGCAATGATATACAACTGCAGGCAATGGCTCAAAGTGAATTTAAGGATCTTAGTACAGAGGTTGGTCTATTGATAAGCTATGTACCGCTTGCCCCAGCTGAACCGCTTGGAGTGCTGGGTTTTGATATTGGCATTGAAATGACAGGAGCAAAGATAAGCGCAGGTTCTTCCTTCTGGAAGGCTGCTGTTTCTGACGGCAACCCACCTGACTATATCGTTTTGCCAAGGCTTCATGTCCAGAAAGGGCTTCCGTTTGGGATTGATGTCGGAGCAGTCTATTCAACTGTCCCCGGATCAAATATTTCGCTGTATGGCGGAGAGCTTAAATGGGCTGTCATGAAAGGGAGCATAGTGTCACCTGCTGTTGCAGTCAGGGGTACTTATACGGCCCTCAGCGGAGTTCATGACCTGGATGCATCTACCTATGGCCTTGATGCATCGGTAAGCAAGGGGTTTGGTCCGTTTACCCCATATGGTGGAATAGGTCAGGTTTGGATAAATACTGCTGAGAACGCAGGTCTCGGTCTTGATGACGTCAGTACAAGCGCAACCAAGGTGTTTGCAGGCGCAAAGTTCAAGATACTTGTCCTCAGCATCGCCCTGCAGGCAGACTTCTCAGATGTGAATATGTACAGCGCCAGGGCAAATTTCAGCTTTTAACACATTGCTGAAAGACGCATAAAAAGACACATCTGGAAAGTTGGACTTGTTTCAGCGTCGCATAGAATGTTTGACCGCCGTAACTACGGGCTGCCAAATACTATCTGAAGCCAAATCTCATTATTCTGAAAATCCCTGTCAGATGAGAAGTCAAGGTTTTCTGCTTCCTGAAACGTATATGTTGCAGTTAACTCTGTGCTTTGCCTCAGTGTCAGGTTAATCCCTGCGGAGTAGTTACGGAGTTCACTCTTAACGGGGTTGAATAATCCAATACGGTTTCGTTCAAAGCTTAAATTGCCTTTAACATATTCTGAAAAATAATTCTCCCACTGTATGAAAAAGTCATCAGCATCCGGGCCCATGCCATGACCCATTATCCTTCCACGGTAAGTATAACCGTCAGTATAGATATGATGTGTATACCAGACACCCTGTCTCTTCCTGGGCCAGCCTGTGGTACTGGCATATTCAGCGCGCAGAGAATTACCCGTCAGACCGGCTATGTCAGGCAAATGAAAACCTGCAAGGTATGCATATCTCGAAGGGAACAGGCCGGCCTCATCTTCTCCATATAGTTCTGCATAGATTTTAAAATGCTGTTGCCTTAAATGACCTGTGAAATTTGTATCGAACCCCCCAATCTGATTTCCTGCCTCGGACGGGGTGTTCTCCCCCGAACCGGTAAACGATTTTGCAAATGTTTTCAGGTTAACAGGTCTGTCCCCGCCACCCAACATTGCTGTCCTTGCAATGCCGATTTCCCACGAAGGAACCGGCTTGAACCCGATACGCAGTCCCCAGAATAAAGGGCGCGGCAATTCGCGGTCAGCATCCAGTTTTGTGATAAAGAAGTCATAAGTTAAAATCAATTGCCGATTAAAAGGCAGTGACAGGATAAACGGGTCCTCTTTATAGAGCCGTAGCATTGTCAGGGGCTCAATATTGTCAGTCAGCAGTAGCGTCCCGTTATAACCCTGTCCCCACCATAACGGCACATTTCCGAACATGATATCCGAATATTCAGTATGGAATTTAAGGTAGCCCTGTCTTAGTCTGAGGCGACGTAACTCATCTGTTCCAGTAATATCCCACCGGGCATATTGAAATTCAGGTTCCAGGTATAAAAGGGCTGCATCCCTGTAGCGCCCCAGCAGAGAAATCCCACCATAGATATTCAGCCCCTCCTTATAAACTCTGCCAAGTTGATATTTGATACTCTGCAGTTCATTCAGCCCACCGTTAGTAAATGTGCCGTCGAGATTTACTGCCTGAATATTCACCTGTTTTAATTCAACCAGAGGTGGGGTTGTCCCCTGTATCATTCCGATCTCTTCTTTTAATCCCCTTTCAATACGTTTAAGGAGAAGACGTGCCAGCGGCGGCAAATCATTGTTCCCTCCATCAGGACCCGTTTCTTTTATAATGTTAATAACTGCCTTTGCCGCTGCCAGCCTCAAAAAGGGACGTGAACCGGCGATTACTTCATTCAGGTACCCCATGCCCTGAAGTGCCTGAATATCATCATCAAGCCTGCTGTGAAGGGGGACGTGATACGAAACGACCGCATAAGCACCGGCTGCAGACATAACAATTAAGAAAAATGAAATCAATAAAGTTTTATAAACCGGCATTTCAAATATGATAATTGCTGGAATCTTCTGCTATGTCCAGTAATTATTTTTCTTACATCAGGAATCGGCTGCAAGAGAATATTTGAGACGGTGAGCGTTTTCCCTGCTTATTGTATTTCGAATACTGCGAGTATTTCATTACGGGCTCGAACATCTCCAAGGTAGTGTAAATAGTCTTCCTGGATTGTTTCTGAAACCTTCTTTTTCATTAAGACAGCCGCACCTTTAGCTTCACTGACCTGATCAAGTGAGGCTATAAGACGCATCCTCCTGTCAAGATAATAGGCAAGATGGGGATTGTCAACACCGTAGTCGTGCAGCATGATTTCCTGAGGTACGATCTTGTTTATCACCTTTGCGGTAGTTCTGTAGTGACTCATGTGTTCAGAATGGTAAGGGAAGTAGACAGATGCCCATGACAGTTTGCCCGCCAGAATGACTATGAACAGAATGGCAAGCCGCGACCTGATATTGCCTTTAAACAACAGCAGTAAGAGTGAAGCAGAGAATGTGATGAAGAGCATAATTATGGAGGACAAGTTTCCCTGCAGATTGAAACGTTTACCCCATAAGGGGGAGGAGATTGCAAGCAGGATCATTATGACGCTTATTAATTGCAGATATCTTTGAACCATGTTAAGGGGGACATAAGGGATGCCCGCAGTAGACAGGGTAGAGTTTTCCGATGATAGCAAACTATAAAGCGGCATTGTTATCAATATCGTAAGAGGCCCTGCAAGTGGCAGTACGTACCTCAGCCATGTCCCCGGCATTATCCAGTAAAATGGTATGGAGAAGATCAGAAAAAAGAGGCAGTAGGCAGTCAAATTATTCATGAGAGGTGTTTCTTTGTAAGAGGGCTTATACCGCCATAGCAGGAGCAAAGGCATCCAGGGTGAGTATGAAATGATATATTGCACCGGGAATTCAAAAAGATGCTTGAGAAAGCTTCCTTCTCCCACAGGTTCCTTACGGACTGTAATTTCACGCAGGGATGTCTCTATCAGATTGTCAAATCCGGTAATGTTCAGCAGAGGAACCAACCACATCAGGACAACGGCCAGGAACACAGATATTCCGGCAAGGTGACCAATGGAAAAAAGTTTTTTCCACTCCTTTTTGTATAGCATGTATGGAATTACGCCGGTATAGAAGAAGGCGGGCGCCTGAACACCCTTTGTAAGCGCCCCGAGACCTGCAAAGAATAGTGATATGGTCCATGCGGCAAACCCATTTTTTTTGTATTCATAAAAATAGAAAAAGGAGATAAAAGTGAGTGTGACGAACAGGGTGAAGGTCATATCAATCTCTGCCTTGATTGCCTTGCCCAGCACCTCGGGGTAAGTAAGAAAGATCATCCCCGGCAGGATGAACCAGACATTTCTGATGCCGCACAGCTTGCGCCAGAAAAGGCTTATAGCAATTGCACACAGGGATGTTGTGATGACAGATGACAGCCGCGCTGTCGCCTCGGATATGCTGCCTGTCAGCCTGAAGATACAGGCAAGCGCCCAATTGTATAACGGAGGTTTCCTTAAATAGACGGTTTCCTCAACTTTTGGGACGATCCAGTCGCCGCTCCTAAGCATATCCAGTGCAATAATTACACGCCGTCCCTCTTCACCCTGGAATTCCCGGAGATGAATGTAGGGAAGGTTGAGGAGGAGAGAGAATATCAGCAGAATAACAATGCCATGTATGACCTGAGAGACTTTCACAATTGCTTACCCAGGACATTTCTGTTATGAGTCAGGAGGATCATTTAAGAAAATATCCAAGTTTTTTAGTAACCTCTGCGAGTTGTCCCATCTTTGTCTTCAAAATGGCCTTTGAATCATCTGCAAGCCCGTAATTGTGGGTATAAACCTCCGCCATGCCTGCATTGTATGACTCAGTCGAGAGGACAACCGCTGAATTTTTATCAACCATTGCGAAGGTGTCCCACCCGCTGACAACTACATATGGATGTTCATTCTCTTCAAAAAGAGACATACCCTGAGAATATAGGGATGGGTCAGTACTGATGCCTGTCAGCGACAGCATTGTCGGCGCCAGATCAAGGTGGCTCGTAAGTCGGTCAACTGTGTGAGGCCTTATTCCAGGCACATAAAGTATCAGCGGTACCTGCGCCTGCCATGAAGAGAACGTAGTGTTGTGTCCATAATACCCCGTCTCAAAAAATTCTTCACCGTGATCCCCGGTAATCAGGATGATGGTATTATCCATCAGTCCTGCTTCTTCAATATCCCTGATAATACGGTCTACAACAGAATCGTCGAAGAAAATGGCATTCCTGTAGCGGTTGAAGAGGGGATGGTTCCAGTTGACCTCTGACCCGCTCTTCTTCATCTGGAAATAATTTACCTCTTCAACAACTGGTTTGTACTTTTCGAAGTCCTTTGGGAAGCGGTACGGCGCATGGGGTGCGTCCAGAAACATGAAGGAAAAGAACGGCCTGCTCTTGTCTCTTTCAATGAGATAATTTCTGAATAGTTCTTCCATTTTAGTATCCCGCTCATTGCCTGCCTCGCCTGGGATGTGGTCTTCAATTGACGGTTCCGGCACTTTGACAAAAGCAGTGCTTCGCATCTCAGGATAAGTGAGCCTTGTGCTTGACAATATCCTGAAATCATATCCCAGTTTCATCAGCGTATCCATAAAGACAGGTGAGCGGCGCTCGGCAAGGAACTGGTGCCAGTAGGTGCCGTAGATGCCGTAGAACATGGGAAATATCCCGAAGCGGGTGGCGTTTCCGCCGCTGTAATGATTATTAAATACCACGGCACGCCTGCTGAAATCATAAATGTGAGGCGTGACGTCCCTGTTCATCATGTCAAACCTCCAGGACTCGATGGTAATCCAGACAATATTCCATTTCTTAATATTACCGCTGATATCCGGTTCTTCGATAGGGTAGTTGAGCATTGTGCCGGTTTGCCAGGTCATTGGGGCAGGCGACAGGTTTTTCTTCCATCCAAGGTATTTCTCGAATGTCTCATCCATAAAAAGGGGCTGATACAACGGGAATAATTTCTGATAGCGTGTGATGTGAGTCAACTCATGAAAATTGGCATAGGCAAAGATGAGTTTGTCAGACAGAATTGTGACAGATAGAAACAAAGGGAGGATGAAAGCCGCAATTTTGTAGAGGCTGTACCGGATGACCTTCTCCGGCCGCCTGGATGTGTACCGTGCTATTCCCCACATGGAGCCCCATTCTATGACTATCAGGATAACAAGAAATATTATGAATGTGAAAACAGTGCTTCTTCCAATCTGTACGGAATCTCCGGCTCCCTCTGTGACAAGGGTATTGATAACAAGTCCGTTGATGTGAAAGCGGAAGATCTTATATATCTGAACATCTATGAGTAGTAAGACCTGGAATACAAATAATACGAGAGGGGGGAGGACAAAGAGCTGGACCGTAGACTTGATAAGGCGTGTCACAATATAAAGCAGAAACCAGAATATAATCATGAAAATGGCAAACGTGGACAGAAAGGCCACCCGTGTGTATGCCCATGCCAGCAGGTCTTCAGTAGTCGGGCCGTATGAGAGATAGGGATATGCAATAATAAGAGAAAGAATGTAATTGGACAGCAGGAAATAAAATAATATCCTGAGGTGTTTCTGTGTGCGGAACTCATGCATGTTTTATGCTTCCTTTTCTATTTAATAGAATTACCATTTCAGCTACTATCTTTCTGTAATAAATCTGTAAAATTTATTTCTTACCCTCAACCAGTATAGTCTTGGCAAAGTCTATGTCAAAAAACTTGTGCAATGGCAGCCCCACGGAGAACCGCAGTAACTTCCTAAGGAAGCTGTCGTTATACATCCTGAAGACTTGTATATCCCTGAAACCAGCCATCATCATGAGTGCCCCAAGCTCGTCGTAGCGAAGAGGGGTCTTGTGTGTTGAGTCCCAATAACGATGAGGATGAAACAGGTTGGGCGTACCGGCAAGAATTATTCCGCCTTCTTCCAGGACTTGATGGCTTTTTTTAAATAGCGCAAGATCCTCTTCCAGCGTAAGATGCTCTACAACCTCGAAAAGGTATATGAAGTTATAACTGCCGGTTATCTCTTGCAATGAATAGAAGTCCTGCCTGGTCCGGTGGTCTACGTCCATACTGCTGTACTTAACCCCTGGGAAAGCCTTTCTTATCATCGGGAGAAGCTTCCTGTCGGATGCTCCGATCTCAAGTACCCGTGAGCTGTTGTTTATGTGAATGCACAACCTTGAGAACTCTTTTTTTACGATTCCGATATCCCATATTGTTTTGTAACGTCTCTTTATTTCCAGACGATACTTGTAATACTCACTCCAACTATCTGTAAAACCCATGATCATGCCTCCTCAAATATTCATTCCTCCTTTAACAGGCCGCTCTTTTATAACCCTGGCAGGCAAACCAGCTACTACAGTGTACGGTGGAACGTCCCTGGTTATAATACTGCCGGCTGCCACGACCGCTCCGTCGCCTA